>DASSUA010000380.1:0-11315 GCA_035707525.1 Pseudonocardiaceae bacterium | reverse complement strand
GCGCGCTGGTCCAGTGGTCCTGGTCGACGACCTGCCGGCCGGCCAGGGCCACGAAGTCCCGGTAGGCCGGCGGTGTGGAACTTGCCGGCAGCGCCGGTAGCGCCGACAACCCGCCCGGCTCGCCTCGCGACGCGGCCGTGTAGGCGGTGGCCACGTCGCGCAGGACGAGGCCGACGCTCCACCCGTCGAGGATGAGGTGATGGTGGGTCCACAGCAGCCGCCAGGCGTGCTCACCCAACCTGACCAGGCGCAACCGGAACAGCGGGGGCCGCACCAGGTCGAACGCCCGCTCGCGCTCCGCCGACCCACGCTCGGCCCGCTCGTCCGCGGCCAGCTCCCGCCAGTCCTCCACGACCAGCGGCGGATCGACCGCGGGGTGCACCACCTGCAGCGGCCGTTCGACCTGCTTCAGGTCGAACGCGGTGCGCAGCGCCGCGTGCCGCTGGCACACCGACCGCCAGGCCTCGCGGAACGCGGCGACATCGAGATCACCGCCGGGGTCACCCTCGAGGTCGAGCTGGTGCTGCTCGACGTACGTCGTGGACCCGGGCGACGACAGCGCGTGGAAGAGCATGCCGCGCTGCAGCGGAGCCAGCGGGTAGCGGTCGGCGTCATCGTCGGAGCAGTCGTCGGCAAGATCATCGGCAAAATCATCAGCAAGGTCATCAGCAAGGTCATCAGCAAGGTCACGGTGCATCCGCATGCTCCCAGCTCACTTGGCCACCCGGTTCGCCAGCTGCGGCGTCACCCCGACACCGGGGTCGGCGACGGCTGCAGAGCGAGTTCGGACAGGCGGCCCTGCGGCGAGGTCGTGGCGTCGGCGAGCAGCGCCGCCAGCTCGCCGGCGAGCCGCTCGGCCGTCGAGCACTCGAACAGGTCCGCGTTGTACTCGAGGAACCCACCGATGCCGTCGGGCCCCTCGCGCAGCTCCATGTTCAGGTCGAGCTTGGCGACGCCCGGGTCGAAGTCCAGCCCCTCGAGGGTCAGCCCGGCCAGCTCCAGCCGCGGCATCGGGGTGTTGTGCAGGATCAGGATCGCCTGGTACAGCGGCGCGCGGCTCAGGTCGCGCGGCACCCCGACGGCGTCGACCACCTGCTCGAACGGCACCGCGGAATGGGCCAGCGCGTCCAGCACCGAGCGCTTCACCCGGGCGAGCAGCTCGGCGAACGCCGGATCGCCGGCCAGGTCGACGCGCACCACCACGGTGTTGATGAACACGCCGACGAGCGCCTCGGTCTCCGGGGTGGTCCGCCCGGCAACGGCCGTGCCGATCGCCAGGTCGGTCTGGCCGCTGTGCCGGTGCAGCAGCGTGGCCAGTGCGGCGAACAGCACCATGAACGGGGTCGTGCCGGTGGCCCGGCACAGCTCGCCGAGCGCAGCCGCGACCGGCCTCTCGATGTGCACCGGGACCCGCCCGCCGTCCTGGCCCTGCACCGGCGGGCGGGGCCGGTCGGCGGGCACCTCCAGCGCGGGCAGGCCGGCCAGGGTGCGGGTCCAGAACTCCAGGCCGGCGGGGTCCCCCGGCCGGCCCCGTTCGGCCGCCGCGTAGTCGGTGTACTGCACCGGCAGCGGCGCGAGCGGCGAGGGCCGCCGCCGCGCGAACGCCGCGTACAGGGTCCCCAGCTCACCGAACAGCACCCCCGCGGACCAGCCGTCGGAGACGATGTGGTGCAGGTTGATCAGCAGCACGTGTTCGCTGTCGGCGAGCCGGAGCAGCCGGGCCCGCAGCAGCGGGACCCGGTCGAGCGCGAACGGTTCCCTCGCGTGGGCCCGGGCGAGCTCGGCGACCTGTTCCGGGGCGGCGTCGCGCACCGGCAGGTCGAGCTCGACGGACGGGTGCACGATCTGCACCGGCTGGCCGTCCTCGCCCGGATGGAACGTCGTGCGCAGCACCTCGTGGCGCTGCACCACGACCCGCAGCGCCCGGTGCAGCGCCGGCCGGTCCAGCGGCCCGGTCAGCCGCAGCGCGACGGCGTTGTTGTAGGCGATGTTGCCGGGCGTGAACTGTTCCACCGACCAGATCCGCTGCTGGGCGGGGGCCAGCGGGACCGATGCCGGTCCGGCGACCGCGCCGGGGAGCAGGTCGATGCGGCCGTCGGTGCGCCACCTGGCCCGCTGGCCGGTCGGCCGGCCGGAAAGCGCCAGTTCGCCCACCATCCCGATGCCGAGCGCCCGGCCGGCAACGTCCACCACGGTCGTTCCCGGTGGTGGCGCGATGGCCGGCGCCGCGTCGCCGCGCCACACGGCCCACCGGACCGGGAGCGATCCGTCCGGCAGCTCCGGCGCCGGCACCAGGGCCGCGACACCCGCTGCCCGCAGCGCCCGCAGCGCGGCCACCGGCGCATCGACATCGGTCACCAGCCCGGAAACCAACACGGTGCGGCCGGTGAGCGCCTCGGGGGCGGTCTCGGCCACCCAGGCGAGCGCGTCGGCCGGCCCGGACACGGTGCCGGCGCCACGCGTGGCGATGGCGCGAGCCAGCTCCCGGGCGCGCGCCGCCGTGTCGGCGGCGGCCGTGCTGGCCGCGGCCTTGGCGCGCTTGGTCTCCTGGTCCACGAGCTGGCCGAGCAGCCGGATGCTGTGCAGGGTCTCCTCGACCGGGGTTCCGTAGTCGATCAGTGCGGCCACCTCGTCGACGCCGAGCTCGCGCACCTGCTCCACGATCTCGGTGCACGTGGCGGGCGTTCCGAACAGGCCGCCGTCGCGCACGTACCGCTCCAGGCCGTGCTCGATGAGCGTCTGCATGTCGTCCTCGGACAGGTCCTCCGGGCGCACCGTGAGCCCCTGGGCCATCGCGAACCCCTTCGCGATGTCCACCGAGCCGCGGAAGTAGCGCAGCAGCGGTTGGCGGGCCGTCTCGTACGCCGCTTCGGCGTCGTCGGCGAGGAACGCGTGCAGCATGAGGGTGACGTGACCCTCGCCATCGTGGCCGGCGGACTGCCACGCCTGCCGGTAGAGCCCGATCTTCGGGCCGAGGTCCTCCAGCGACTGCGCCATCAGGTTGGTCAGGATCCCGGCGCCGAGCTGCCCGGCCAGCTTGAAGGTGTCCGGGCTACCGGCGGCGGTCAGCCAGAACGGCAGTTCGGCCTGCACCGGCCGGGGCCGGATGGCCACCTCCACCTCGGCGCCGACGCCGTTGACGCGCCGCACCGGCTCGCCCCGCCACAGCGCCCGTACCTGCTCGATCCCGGACCGCAACAGCTCCCGCCGCCGCGGGTACTGGTTGGGCGCCAGCACGAAGTCGTCCGGGTGCCAGCCGGAGGCGAACGACACCCCGACCCGGCCGCCGGAGAGGTTGTCCAGGACCGCCCAGTCCTCGGCCACCCTGATGGGGTCGTGCAGCGGCAACACCACCGAGCCGGCCCTGATCCCGATCCGCGTCGTCGCGGCCGCCAGCGCCGCGCCGGTCACGGCCGGGCTCGGGTACAGCCCGCCGAACGAGTGGAAGTGGCGCTCCGGCGTCCACACCGCGGCGAAGCCGCGACGGTCGGCCAGCCGGGCACCCTCCAGCAGCAGCCGGTACTTCCGGCCGGTCAGCTCCTGCTCGTCGTTGGCGAAGTACGACAGGCTCAGCTGCATCGCCCGGTGGTGCCGCCGCGCCCGCGGCACCCAGCGCGGCAGACCGGTGTCGGCGACATGGAACCGGTGGCCGGCGGGCTCGTCCGGCCCGGCGGGCACCGGCGGCACCTGGTGGCAGCGCAATGCCGAGATCCGCGTCTCCGGCCGCTCGAGCGCGCCGGTGAGCAATGTGCGGAACTGCTCGAACATCGTCGCGGCGGTGCTCGCCTCGAACAGCTCCTGCGCGTAGCCCATGCTGCCGGCGAACCCGTCGGAGGACTCGGCGAGAACCAGCGTCAGCGTGCCCAGTGACGCGCCGAACATGGCCGGCGCGTCGTGCACGCGCCACAGCCGCCAGGTGGCATCCGGCAACTGCTCCCGCTCCGGCAGGCCGGCGTGGAAGATGAGCACGGCGTCGAAGAGCCGCCCGGCGCCGACGCTGGCCAACTCCTCGTACGGCAGGTCCGGGTTCGCGTACGCGTCGAGCAGCGTCCGCTGCAGCTGCCGCGCCAGCGACTCGAACCGCGGGTCGCCCCGCAGGTCCGCGCGCAGCGGCAGCGTGTGGGCGACGTAGCCGACCAGCGGCTCCAGCTCGGGCCGGTCGCGGTTGGCGACGGGCGTGCCGACGACCACGTCGTCGGCGCCGGTGACCCGCCCCAGCAGCGCGACGTAGGCGGCCAGCAGGGTGACGAACGGCGTGATGCCCAGCTGCCGGCTGAACTCGGCCACCCGGTCGGCCAGCTCCGCCGGCAGCCGCACGTCCACCTGCGAGCCCCTGGTACCCGACCGCCCGTCCGGGGGCGGGTCCTGGTCGGTGGGCAGTGGCAGCGGCGGTGGCGGGTCGGCGAGCCGGTCGTTCCAGTACGCCCGCTGCCGTGCCAGCGCCCCACCGCGCAGCAGCCGCCGCTGCCAGGCGGCGAAGTCGGCGTACTGGACCGGCAGCGGCGGCAGCGCCGCGCCGGTCCCCGTGCGCAGCGCCCGGTAGCTGGCCGCGATCTCATGCACCAGGATCACCAGTGACAGCGTGTCGCACACGACGTGGTGCACGGCCAGCAGCAGCACGTGCCGGTCGGCCGCCAGCCGCAGCAGGCGGGCCCGGACCGGCGATACCGCCAGGTCGAACGGGCGGGTCGGCTCCGCGCGCGCGATGCGCTGTGCCTGCTCCTCGCCGCTGACCGCGCTGTAGCCGAGCCGCAGTTCGGCGGCCGGTTCGATGCGCGCGGTCCAGCCACCGCCGGGCTGCAGGTGGTAGGTGGTCCGCATGGTCTCGTGGCGGTCCGCGACAGCCCGGATCGCCCGCTCCAGGGCGTCCCGGTCGACGTCCCCGTCGATGGCCACCGCCAGGGGCATGACCAGCGCCGGGTTCCCCGGGTCGGCCGCCTCCAGGGCGAGGGTGCGCTCCTGGACCACCGACAGCTCCACGGTGTCCCCGCGTGGTACCGGGCGGATCGGCGGCAACTGTTGCGCGGCCGCTTCCTCGCTTTCGGCGGGCACCGCGCCCCCGGTCAGGGCGCGGATCCGATCGGCCATGCCGGCGACCGTCGGCGCGTCGAACAGCGCGCTCAGCGGGATCGGCGCCGCGAAGGCCTCCCGCAGCCGGGTCAGCAGCTGCGCGGCGGTCAACGAGTTGCCACCCAGCTCCAGGAAGTTGTCGTGGATCCCGAAATCGGCGGTGCCCAGGCGTTCCCGCCAGATCTCGAAGACTCGCCGCTCGACCTCGTCACGCGGCGCGTCCGGGCGCTGCGGCACGTCCGGACGCTGCGGCGCGTCCGGGCGCTGCGGCGCGGGCTCTGCCGGGACCGCGGCCGCCGGCACGGGTCGGGCGGCCGAACCGTCCGCCTGGACGGCGGCGGCGGCCGGGAAGCCGACGGGCGTGGGCTCGAAGGGGTAGGCCGGCAGCGGAACCCGGCGGCGCCGCTGGCCGCGGTAGAACGCCGGCCAGTCGACCGGCGCGCCGGCGCACCACAGCGTGCCGAGCCCGGCCAGCAGCACCCGGTGAGCCGAGGCCGGGGAGCGGTGGGCCGGCAGCGAGGGGACCACCGTGGCGCGGGCGCCGAGGTGGTCGCGGGCGATCGCGGTCAGCGCCTGGCCCGGGCCCACCTCGACCAGCACGAGCTGTTCCGCCGGCTCTGCGGCGAGCCGGTCGAGCGCGCCGGCGAACCGGACCGGCTCGCGCAGCTGCGCTCTCCAGTAGCCGCCGCTCACCGTGCCCACCGGTTCACCGGTCAGGGTGGACAGCCAGGGCAGCTCCGGTTGCTTGTGCCGGTAGCCGGCGCCCGCGGCGGCAAGCTCGGGCAGCGCGGGTTCCACCGCCGGCGAATGGAACGCGCGGTCCACCGGCAGCAGCACGGCCGGCAGGCCCGCGGCCGTCAACCGCTCGTGCAGGCGGGTGACCGCCTCGACCGGCCCGGACACGGTGCAGCGCTGCCGGCCATTGACGGCGGCCAGCGTCAGGCCGGCGTCCAGCCACGCGTCGAGCTGGCTCTCATCGAGCCCGACCGCGAGCATCCGCCCGGCCGGCAGGCCGGCGACCAGCCGGCCCCTGGTCATCGCCAGCGCCGCCGCATCGGTCAGCTCGAGCACCCCGGCCACGCAGGCGGCGGCGTACTCGCCATAGCTGTGGCCGATCAGTACCGATGGCCGGATCCCCCACTGCTGCCACAGCGTGGCCAGGGCCACCTCCATGACGAACAGGGCCGCGTGCGACAGCTCGACGTCCTCGATCGGCCCGTTTCCGTCCAGCAGCGCAGGCAGCAGCGGCCGGCGCAGGTGCGGCTCGACCGCGGCCAGAGCCGGTTCCAGCGCGGCCCGGAAGGCCGCCTCGGCCCGGTAGAGTTCGGCGGCCATGCCGAAGCTGGCCGCGCCCTGGCCCGGGAACAGGAACGCCACCCGAGGCTCGCCGGCCGCGACCGGCTCCTGCGGGTCCCGCGGGTCCAGCGCCGTGACCAGTTCGTCCACAGTGGACACCACGACGCTGCGCCGCTGGTCGAAGGCGGCGCGGCCAACGGCCCTGGTGTACGCGACGTCGGCGAGGCGCCAGTCCGCGGCGATCGCCCCCGGCAGGTCTCGCGCCATCCTGGCCAGGGCCGCCGGCGTCCGGGCCGACAGCGTCACCAGCTCGTGTGGCCGGGGCGAGTCGCTCGACGGCGCCGGCGACGGCGCCTGCTCCAGCACGGCGTGCACGTTCGTGCCACCGATGCCGAACGAGCTCACCCCGGCGCGGCGCGGGCGGTCGGGGTGGTGCCGCGGCCACGGGCACAGCTCGGTACCGACCACGAACGGGCTGCCGGCAAAGTCGATCGCCGGGTTGGGTCGCTCCACGTGCAGGCTGGGCGGCAGCTCGCCGCCGCGCAGCATGAGCACGACCTTGATCAGACCGGCGATGCCGGCCGCGGTGTCGAGGTGGCCGATGTTGGACTTGACCGAGCCGATCACACAGTCCCCCACCCGGTCGCTGGTGCGGCGAAACGCCCGGGTCAGGGCGGCGATCTCGATCGGGTCGCCGAGCGGTGTTCCGGTGCCGTGCGCCTCCACATAGTCGATCTCGGCCGCGGACAACCCCGCGAAGGCGATCGCCTCGGCGACCACGTCGGCCTGCCCGTCCACGCTGGGTGCGGTGAAGCCGGCGCCGCGCCCGCCGTCGTTGTTCAGGGCGCTGCCCCTGATCACCGCGTACACGTGGTCGCCGTCGGCCAGCGCGTCCGCCAGCGGCTTGAGCACCACCGCGCCCACCCCGTTGCCGGCGACCGTCCCGCTGGCCCGATGGTCGAACGCGCGGCAGTGGCCGTCCCGGGACAGGATCATCCCGTCCTGGTAGACGTATCCGGTCCGCTGCGGCAGCTCGATGCGCACCGCACCGGCCACCGACAGCCCGGACTGACCGGACTGCAGGCTCTGGCAGGCCAGGTGTACCGCCGCCAGCCCGGTGGAGCAGGCGGTGTTCACCGTCACGCTCTCGGCCCGCAGCCCCAGCTGAAACGACACCTTGGTGGCCAGGCTCGCCGAACTACCGGCGATGAGCCCCTCGTACTGCGCGGCCGGGTCCTCGCCCAGCTCGCCGAGCAGGCCGACCAGGTGGCTGCTCGTGGACACCCCGGCGTAGACCGAGGCCACGTCGCCGACCTCGCTCGCCGCGTACCCGGCGTCCTCCAGCGCCGCCCACGCCACCTCGAGGAACACCCGCTGCTGCGGGTCCATCCAGCGCGCTTCCCGGCGGGAGACGCCGAAGAACTCGTGATCGAACGCCTCGACCCCGGCAAGCACCCCACCGGCCGGCACGAAGTCCGGGTGCGTGCGCAGCCGGGGCGGCACCAGCACCGAACTCTCCAGCTCGTCCGGCTCGAACCGGGAGATCGACTCGACGCCGTCGCGAAGGTTGCGCCACAGCGCCTGCACGTCAGGGGCGCCGGGAAACCGGCCGGCGAGCCCGATGACGGCAATATCGTTGCGGTCCACGGCCTCATTGATCATCTGAAACTCCGATGTCGAGCATCCTCAACATCGTGACATCGCCACACGGTGCCCGCTCTGCGGCAGACGGACGATGCCGGTATGCCAAACCGACGATCACGAACTCCAGCCGTGCGAGCTCGCCGCGCTTGATCATGTGGCTGAACCGTAAGTCTCGCCGGTTCGTATGTGTCAGTGGCCATCCGTTGAGGTCGAAAGGCGCCAGAGAGGAGCCGCGTAATGCGCGCTGCGTGCGGTGGTCCCGGGCCCGACAGCGGCCGCGCTGGCCCGCGGGAGCTGTTCCCGGGACCGGTGCTCGCGGCGTTGCGGCGTGCGCCGGACCGTGCGGTGATCGAGTTCGGAACGCGGACCGTCTCGGGCGGCGAGCTGCTCGCGCTGGTGAGGCGACTGGCGGGCGGCCTGCGTGAGGCGGGGCTGGGTCCGGGGACGGGCGTCGGGCTGGTCCTCTCGCTGTCACCGCAGGCGTATGCCGTCCACCTGGCGGCGCACACCCTCGGGTGCCGGGTGGCGCCGGCCCGGCAGGGGTGGAGCGCGCCGCAGCTCGCCGCCGCGCTGGTCGACCAGGTCGACGCGGTGGTCACCGACCTGCCGCACGCGCTCGACGGCCTTGCGCTGCGCTGTCCGGTCCTGTCCCTCGACGACCTGCTCGTCCGTGCCGACAAAGACGGAGGAGTCCCGGAGCTGGCCCGGCCCGCCGATGTCGCCCGGCTCACCTACACCAGCGGCAGCACCGGGCGACCGAAGGCCTGCGCGCACACCTACGAGGCGATGAGCCTGGCCTACCGGCCGGACCGGTGGGCTCCGGTGCTGCGGCGGCTGCTCACGCACTTCGAGCGATGCCTGATTCCGATGACCCTGGCGAACCCGGTGCAGTTCACCTACCTCGGCCGCTGCCTGGTGGCCGGGGGGACGGCGGTCATCCCCGCCGGGCCGGGAGTGGCGGAGGCCATCGAGCACTACCGGATCACCGCCGCCATGATGCCCCCGTCCCGGCTCGACCAGGTCATGCGGTCAGGGGCCGACCTGAGCAGCCTGCGCGCGGTGCTGCTCGGTGGGGCACCGGCCGGGCCGCAGCTCCTGCGGGCGGCGACGGAGCGGCTCGGGCCGATCGTGTGGCTGGGCTACGGTCAGGCCGAGTCCGGGGTGATCTCCATGCTCACCCCGGACGACATCGCCGCTGGTCACGTCGCGTCGGTGGGACGGCCGCTGCCGGCGGTCGAGGTCGACATCCGGGACGGCGAGATCTTCGTCCGCAGCCCGCACACGATGGCCGGCTACTGGAATGACCCGGACCAGACCCGCGAGGTGATTTCAGCGGGTTGGATACGCACGCGCGATCTCGGCTACCTCGACGGCGATGGGCTTCTCCACCTGACCGGGCGGGCGCGCGACGTGATCATGGTCAACGCCGAGGTCTGTTACGCGGGCGCGATCGAACGGGTCCTGGCCGAGCACCCCGCGGTCGTCCAGGCGTACGTGGTCGGTTCGCCCGACCCGGCGACCGGTGAGGCGATCCATGCGTTCGTGGTCCCGGCGAGCGATCAGGTGCCCGACCGTGCGCTGCTCACCGACCTGGTCCGGCAACGGCTGAGCACGAACAGCGTGCCGAAGTCGATCACGGTGATTCGAGACGTTCCGGTGAACGCCAGCGGAAAGCCCGACAAGCAGGCGCTCCTTGGCCGAGCCCACGCCGCACGTGGCCGAGCCTGAACGCGGCACGGGAGGCTGTTGTGGCACACGAACTCTCCGCCGGCGTCGCGATCCTGAACGGGACACAGGCCGAGGGACGTCAGAACGGCACGTGGCCACCCGAGTGCCCGGCCCTGCACGACCTCGTGGCCGCTCAGGCGCGCCGGACCCCGGACGCGGTCGCCGTCCGGCAGGGCTCGCGGTCCTGGACCTACCGGGAGCTGGACGACCGGGCCAGGCGGCTCGCAACGCGCCTTCGGTCGGCGGGGGTCGAACCGGGCGACAGCGTCGCCGTGTGCCTGAACCCGTCCCCGGAGCTTCTGCTGGGCCTGCTGGCGGTGTTGTACGCGGGCGGCGCCTACGTACCGCTCTCCCCCGCCACGCCCGCCGATCGGGCGCTGCGCATTCTGGCCGACGTGGCGCCGCGTTGCCTGCTCACCGGGAAGACGTCCGCTCGAACCTGGCCGGCGCCCTGCCCTGAGGTGGATGTCGAGCTGGCGGGGTATGACCAAGCGTCGACTCCGCCGGCGCGCGTGCATCCCGAGAACCTCGCCTACATCATCTACACGTCCGGCTCCACCGGTTCGCCGAAGGGGGTGATGATTCCGCACCGGGCCATCTGCAACACGCTGCGGTGGCGGCAGCGCGCCTTTCCGCTCGATACCACGGACCGGGCGCTGGCGACGTTAGACTATGTCTTCGACGCCTCGGCCTTCCTGTTTTTTCAGCCATTGTTGGGCGGCGCGACCGTCGTCTTCCCGGACGAGGATCTGAGTGGTGACCCAGATCGCATCATCCGGCAGGTGCGCCGTTACGGCATCACGGTCCTCGGCGTGACGCCGTCCTGGCTCGCGCTTCTCGGCCGGTCGTCCGGTCTGGCCGGCTGCCGGTCGTTGCGGTTGCTGTTTGTCGGCGGAGAGCCCTTGCCGCCCGCGGTGCTTGACGCCGCCAGTCACCGCACGCCCGCGCGGATCTGCAACATGTACGGACCCACTGAGGCCGCGGTCGAGGCGACGTATGCGATCTGCAGGGCCGGCGAGGCTGTCTCCCTAGGGGAGCCAATTGACGGTGTGGGCGTGCGGGTGCTTGACGAAGATCTGTGGCCGTGCCGGCTGGGAGAGGTCGGCGAGCTGTTCATCAGCGGTGAAGGACTGGCTCGCGGATATGTCCGCGATCCGGGCCTGACGGCCGTGCGTTTCCTGCCCGACCCCTTCGCCCGCCGGTCCGGGGCTCGCATGTACCGAACAGGCGACCTGTGCCGGGTCACCGGCAAGGGACAGATCGAGTACGTGGGCCGGCGAGACCTCCAAGTCAAGGTCAACGGTCAGCGCATCGAGCTCGAGGAGGTGGAGGCCGCCCTGGAGGCGGTCCCCGACGTGCTCGAGGCGGCGGTCACGGTCCGCGAGGATCCGGCCGGACGGCGCCGACTGGAGGGTTTCGTCGTCCCGCGACCGGGCCGGGAACAGGGGCTGGAGCAGCGCGTGCGCGAGCAGCTGCGCCGGTCGTTGCCCCGATACCTCGTGCCGCCGGTGCTGGCCGTGCTGCCGCGGCTGCCGCGCACCACCTCCGGGAAGAAGGATCGCCGCGCGCTGCCCCCG
>DASSUA010000379.1:0-2239 GCA_035707525.1 Pseudonocardiaceae bacterium | reverse complement strand
ACCCGCAACTTCCTGTGGGCACCGCGGCTCGGCTGCTACGGCATCCAGCGCATCCACGTGCTGCCCGACGTGATGGTGCTGGCCGGTGCCGGCGTCGGCGGCGGGTCGCTGGTCTGGGCCAACACCGCCTACCGGCCGCTGCCGGCGTTCTACGCCGACCCGGCGTGGGCGCACATCACAGACTGGCGGGCCGAGCTCGCGCCGTACTACGACCAGGCCGAGCGCATGCTCGGGGTCGTGCCGTACCCGGGGGACACGCCGTCGGACGAGGTGATGCGCGAGGTCGCCACCCAGATGGGCGTCGGGGACACGTTCCACAGGGCGCCCGTCGCGGTGTACTTCGGCCGGCCGGGCGTTCCGGCGGACGACCCGTACTTCGGCGGCGCCGGCCCGCGGCGCACCGGTTGCACCGAATGCGGTGCGTGCATGACCGGCTGCCGGGTCGGCGCCAAGAACACGCTGATGAAGAACTACCTGCACCTGGCCGAGCGCGGCGGCGCGCGGATCCACCCGCTGACCACCGTCACGTCGCTGCGCCCCGGACCGGGCGGCGGCTGGACGGTGCACACCAGGCGTTCCGGGGCGAAGCTGCGCCGCGGAACGGGCACGTTCACCGCCGACCACGTCGTGCTCGCCGCGGGCACCTGGGGGACCCAGCGCCTGCTGCACCGGCTGCGCGACACCGGCGTGCTGCCCGACCTGTCGGCCAGGCTCGGCGAGCTCACCAGGACCAACTCCGAGTCGATCGTCGGCGCCCAGATGCCGCGGGTCGACCCGTCGCGGGACTTCAGCCGCGGCGTCGCGATCACCTCGTCGTTCCATCCCGACGAGAACACGCACATCGAGCCCGTCCGCTACGGCAAGGGCAGCAACGCCATGGGGATGCTTCAGACGCTGCTCACCGAAGGCGATTCCACCGTCCCGCGCTGGCGGCAGCTGCTGCGGCAGGTGCGGCGGCGGCCGCGTGTCCTTCGCTCGTTCGTCCTCCGGCGGTGGAGCGAGCGCAACGTGATCGCCCTGGTCATGCAGTCGCTGGACAACTCGCTCACGGTGTCCGGCCGGCGTGGCCGGTTCGGTCGGCACAAGCTCACCTCGCGCCAGGGCCACGGCGAGCCCAACCCGTCCTGGATCCCGGCCGGCAACGAGGCGGCCCGCCGGATCGCCGACCTGATCGGCGGGCTGCCGGGCGGCTCCTGGTCCGACGTCGCCGGCAAGCCGCTCACGGCGCACTTCATCGGTGGCTGCGTGATCGGGCGCTCGCCCGACGAGGGCGTCGTCGACCCGTACCACCGCGCGTTCGGCTACCCGTCGCTGTCGATCGTGGACGGCTCGGCGATCACCGCGAACCTCGGAGTGAACCCGTCGCTGACGATCCTGGCCCAGGCCGAGCGGGCGTTCGCGCTGTGGCCCAACAAGGGCGAGCCCGACCCGCGCCCGGCCCCCGGCTCCGGGTATGAGCGGATCGCGCCGGTGCCACCGGTGGCGCCGGCCGTGCCCGCGGGCGCCCCTGGTGAGCTGCGGCTGCCGCTGCCGCGACCGGATGGGCGCGTCACGCCTGCCGAGTCCTGAGTCCAGCCCGTGGGAGACTGGTCTGCGGATGCGAGGAGGACCCGTGACGGCGATTCCGCGGTCGCCGCTGACCGTCGAGGACTACCTGGCGCTCGGCGAGGACGAGCACCGGCGTTGCGAGCTGCAGGAAGGCAGCCTGGTGCTGTCACCGAGCCCGAGGCCACACCACGTGCGCGCCGTGGGACGGCTGTACCAGCAGCTCGTTCGGCAGGTTCCGGAGGGCCTCGATGTGCTGCTGGAGATCGATGTCGATCTCCAGCTCGAGCCGGCCGGTGAGCCGGGCACGGTCCGTAGGCCGGATCTGATCGTCGTCGACGGGGATGTGCCGGACCGCGCGGAGTCCGAGGGCCGGCTGATCAGGGCGTCCGAGGTGGTTGTCGTCATCGAGATCGCTTCGCTGAGTTCGCGGCGGCTGGACACCGTCATCAAGCGCGGGGAGTATGCCGAGGCCGGTATCGGCTACTACTGGATCGTCGGCATCGGGTCACCGGTGCCGCTGCTGCCGTACCACCTCAACGACAGGTTCGGCTATGTCACCGACGGCGGCATCGTGACCGGGTCGTTCCAGACCGGCACACCGTTTCCGGTCGACGTCGACCTGACGGTGCTGCGGTGATCTCGGGCGGATGCGAGGAGGAGCAGTGACGGCGATTCCACGGCCGGAGCGCCC
>DASSUA010000378.1:0-8493 GCA_035707525.1 Pseudonocardiaceae bacterium | reverse complement strand
GCCGGAGCGGTGCTCCAGGCCGTCGGCGAGCTCGTCGACGCCGAGCTCGCCGCGCTGCAGCAGCCACACCAGCAGACCAGGGTCGACGGTGCCGCTGCGGGTCACCATGACCAGGCCCTCCAGCGGGGTGAACCCCATGGTCGTGTCGACCGAGCGGCCACCGAGCACCGCGCACAACGAAGCGCCGGCGCCCAGGTGGCAGGTCACGACGCGCAGCCGGTCAAGCGGGTGGCCGACGAGCCCGGCCGCGCGTTTGGCCGCGTAACTGTGGGACAGGCCGTGGAAGCCGTACCGGCGAAGCCCCCAGCGCCGGCGCCACTGCGCGGGCAGGGCGTAGGTCGCGGCGGCGTCCGGCAGCCCGGCGTGGAAGGCGGTGTCGAAGCAGGCGACCGCCGGCACGTCGGGCAGGGCGGCGAGCACCGCGTCGATGCCGGCCACGGCGCGCGGCTGGTGCAGCGGCGCGAGCTCGGTCAGCGCGGCGAGGCGGTCGCGCACCCTGCCGTCGATGCGGACCGGCCCGCAGTAGTCCGGCCCGCCGTGGACGACCCGGTGGCCGACGACGTCGACGCCCGGCAGGCGGTCGACGAACTCGGCGACGTGCCCCGCGCCGTCCCAGCGCTCGACGTGGGTGCTGTCGAGCACCTCGTCGTCGGGGCCGAGCAGGGTGAGCTTCAGGCTCGACGAGCCGGTATTGACGACCAGGACGTTCACGGCCGCGACCAGCACCAGTCCCGGACCTCGGGCAGGTCCTCGCCGTACGTTCTGGTCCAGTTGTGGTGACGGACCCGCTGGTCCTGCATGAGCTGGCGCAGCGAGGCGGCCCGGCTGCCGAGCCCGGGCACCCGGTCGACGACGTCGATGACCAGCCGGTACCGGTCCATGTCGTTGAGCACGAGCATGTCGAACGGCGTCGTCGTGGTGCCCTCCTCCTTGAACCCGCGCACGTGCAGGTTGCGGTGGTTGGTCCGGCGGTAGGTCAGCCGGTGGATGAGCCACGGGTAGCCGTGGTAGGCGAAGATCACCGGGCGGTCCGGGGTGAACAGCGCGTCGAACTCGCGGTCGTTCATGCCGTGCGGGTGCTCGGTGTCGGGCTGCAGCCGCATCAGGTCCACGACGTTGACCACCCGCACCCGCAGCGACGGCAGGTGCTCGCGCAGCAGGTCCGTCGCCGCCAGCACCTCCATGGTCGGGGCGTCGCCCGCGCAACCGAGCACCACGTCGGGCTCGTCACCCTCATTGCTCGCCCACTCCCAGATGCCCGCGCCACGCGCGCAGTGCAGCACCGCCTCCTCGACGCCGAGCCAGTCCGGGGTGTCGTTCTTGCCGGAGACGATCACGTTGACCGCGTCGCGGCTGCGCAGGCAGGCGTCCGCGACCGCGAGCAGCGTGTTGGTGTCCGGCGGCAGGTAGACCCGGATGACCTCGGCCTTCTTGTTCATGACGTGGTCGATGAAGCCGGGGTCCTGGTGCGAGAAGCCGTTGTGGTCCTGGCGCCACACGTGCGAGCTGAGCAGGTAGTTCAGCGAGGCGACCGGGCGCCGCCACGGCAGCTGCTGGTGGACCTTGAGCCACTTCGCGTGCTGGTTGAACATCGAGTCGACGATGTGGATGAACGCCTCGTAGCAGTTGAACAGCCCGTGCCGGCCGGTCAGCAGGTAGCCCTCGAGGAACCCCTGGCACAGGTGCTCGGAGAGCACCTCGACGACCCGCCCGGCGCGGCCGAGGTGCTCGTCGACCGGCAGCTGCTCGGCCTGCCACTGCTTGTCGGTCGCCTCGTACACCGCGTCGAGCCGGTTCGACGCGGTCTCGTCGGGGCCGAACACCCGGAAGTTGCGGGTCTGCTCGGAAAGCCGCAACACGTCGCGCAGCATCCGGCCGAGCGCCCTGGTCGGCTCCGAGCGGCTCGCGCCGTGCCCGGATACCTCGACCGCGTAGTCCCGGAACGGGGGCAGGACCAGGTCGCGCAGCAGCAGACCGCCGTTGGCGTGCGGGTTGGCGCCCATCCGCCGCCGGCCGTCCGGCACCAGGGCGAGCAGGTGCTCCCGGGGCCGTCCGCCCTCGTCGAACAGCTCCTCGGGGCGGTAGCTGCGCAGCCACGACTCGAGCTGCCGCAGGTGGTCGCGGTTGCTCCGGACCTCCGACAAGGGCACCTGGTGGGAGCGCCAGGTGTTCGCCACCGGAACGCCGTCGACCTCCGACGGGCCGGTCCAGCCCTTCGGGGTGCGCAGCACGATCGCCGGCCAGCGCGGCCGGCGCCCGTCCCACTGGTCGCCGCCGGTCCTGGCCCGGCGCTGGATCTCGCGGATCTCGCCCATCACCTCGTCGAGCACCGTGGCCATCCGGGCGTGCATCTGCGCCGGATCGTCGCCCTCCACGTAGTACGGCGCGTAGCCGTAGCCGCGAAGCAGCGCGTCGAGCTCGTCGCGCGGGATGCGGGCCAGCAGGGTGGGGTTGGCGATCTTGTAGCCGTTCAGGTGCAGGATCGGCAGCACCGCGCCGTCGTGCACCGGGTCCAGCAGCTTGTTGGCGTGCCAGCTCGCCGCGAGCGGACCGGTCTCGGCCTCGCCGTCGCCGATCACGCACGCGACCACCAGGTCCGGGTTGTCGAACGCGGCGCCGAACGCGTGCGCCAGCGAGTAGCCCAGCTCGCCGCCCTCGTGGATCGAGCCCGGCACCTCCGGGGCCGCGTGGCTGGGCACCCCGCCGGGGAAGGAGAACTGCCGAAACAGCAGCGCCATCCCGCGGGCGTCCATCGTCACCGAGGGGGCGACCTCGCTGTAGCTGCCCTCCAGCCACGTGTTCGCCAGCAGCGCCGGCCCGCCGTGGCCCGGGCCGGTGACGAACAGGACGTCGAGGTCCAGCGCCTTGATCACCCGGTTCAGGTGGGCGTAGACGAAGTTCAGCCCGGGCGTGGTCCCCCAGTGCCCGAGCAGCCGCGGCTTGATGTGCTCGGCCGCCAGCGGCTGCGCCAGCAGCGGGTTGTCCAGCAGGTAGATCTGCCCGGCGGACAGGTAGTTGGCGGCCCGCCAGTAGGCGTCGACGGTGTCCAGGTCCACCAGTTCGGTACCGGCGCGCTCCTGCTGCGATAGCGGCATCGGGTCCTCCAGCCTCGGTCGGTCGTGCCTCAGCGTGCCCGCCCGGCCGCCGGGGCGCACCCCTCGGCACCCGCTTCAGGGACGTTCGGCCCGGGCACGCCGGGCCGTTGGCAAGTGCCCACGCCGGCGGAGGCTGATGCATCGTTAAACGTCATTTCCGATCCGGCAGGGGAAGCCATGAACGCGATCAGCCCGTCGCTGACGCTCACCGACCAGGACTGGCGGAAGGCGATCGCAGCCGCCGGTGCCGCGCCATCGACGCACAACACCCAACCGTGGCGGTTCGTCGTCGAGCCGGACGCCGCGCACCTGCACCTGGACACCGACCGGGCGCTACCGGTCGCCGACCCGACCGGCCGCGAGGCCCGGATCAGCTGCGGTGCCGCCCTCATGAACCTGCGCCTGGCGCTGCGAGCCATGAACCTCGAACCGCTGGTCACGCTGCTGCCCCAGCGCCGGCACCCGACCCTGCTGGCGACCGCGCGGCTGCAGGCCGTCGTGCCGGTGACCCCCCAGGAGCTCGCGCTGCACGCCGCGATCCCGCGCCGGCACAGCCACCGCCACCCCTTCCTGTCCAGCGACCTACCCTCCGCGGTGCTGCAGAAGCTGGTGTACGCGGCCGGCGCCGAGGGCGGCTACCTGCGGCTGGTCCAGGACCCGCCGACCGTGCGAACGGTCGCCGGCCTCATCCGCCGCGCCGACCGGCTCCAGTCGCTCAACCCCGTCCACCAGGCCGAGCTCGCCGCGTGGGTGACCACCGACGAGTCCCGAACCGACGGTGTTCCGCTCTCGGCCGGCGGCCCGCGGCCCGCGGCGGGCAGCGTGCTCGCCATGCGCGACTTCGCCGTCGGCCGCGACCGCCCCGAACGCGAGTTCGAGCCCGACCCGCTGCTGGCCGTCCTGCTCTCCAGCGGCGACACCAGCCGCGACCAGCTGCGCACCGGGCAGGCGCTGCAACGCCTGCTGCTCACCGCAACCAACCACGGCGCCGCCGCCACCATCCTGAGCGCACCGACCGAGGTGCCCCCGGTGCGAGCCGCCCTGCGAGACCTGGTCGGCGGGGGGCTGTACCCGCAGCTGGTGCTGCGGCTCGGCGCGGCGGTACCGACGGCGGCCGCCCCTCGCCGCCCCGTTGAGGAGCTCATCGAACGGCCGGAGTGACCGGATCGGCGGCTTCAGCTCCGCGGATGAGCTACCGAGGTCCCGCCCTCGCCGTCCAGGACGACGCCTCCGCGACCAGCCGGCTGGCCGCGGTCGCCAAGGCATCCCCGATTGGGCTGGTGCTGGGCCAGGATGCCGGCACATTCGCCGAACCGGTTACGGAGCGCGACATTTCTTGATCAACTACTGCTTGGCGTAGCGGTTGGAGTTCGGCGTGACGAGCTACGGCTGAGTACTGGCCCTAAGGACGCCGACGGCCGGCGGTTGCCGGGCGTGGCGGCCGGTGGTGGCTGGCTACGGCACTGCCCTGCACACGCATGCCTTGTTGCCGTCCTGGTCGGCGATCACGGTGTACGAGGGCGCTTGGCTGTCGTCGACGATGATCCCGCCCGCTGTCACGGCGGCGGCGATCCGCTGCTCGGCGACGTCGGCCGGCACCCAGACGTCGATGTGGAACCGCTGACGCGGGGTCTGGTGCTCCTCGGTGTCCTGGAACCACAGGATCGGTACCCGTCCCGTGGCGTCCCGGACGTCGTCGCCAATGGTTCCGCGGCCGCGGCTGTCGGTACCGCCGGTCAGCAGGGCAGCCCACACCGGGGCGATTGTCGCCGCGTGCGCCGTGTCCAGGGCGAGCTCGATCGTGGTGATCGAGGCCGGGTCCGCCTTGACCGCCCGCTCGGCCGCGATCTCGGTGATCAGGCGCGCGAGGTCGACGTCGCGCCGGGTCACCCATTCGACGACGTGCTCGGCGCCCTCGCTGTCGCGATAGACGGCGTCGTCGCTGACCAGCTTGAAATCGACGTACCCGGCGCCCATCGTCACACGCGGATGGTGGCCCAGCGCGTCGCCGGCCTCACCCGCCGCGGCGACGAACCGTACGCAGGCGCCGAAGTCTCCGACCACGTAGCGGGCGTGTAGCCCCTGACCAAGCTTGCGCCAGTCGGTCAGCCCGGCCTGGGCGATCTGCTCATCCGTCAGCATCTCCATGGTCAGGACCGTAGCCCCGGTTCCGGACGACCGGCGTCCGATATCCGGTGCCGTCGTCAGCCGTCCTCGCGCGGGGAATCCCGGTCAGCCGAATCCGCCCCAGTCGGCCCAGATCTTGCTGATCTCCAGCATGGTGAGGTCGAGGTCCATGCCGTGGCCGGGGATGACCGCGAGCTGGTAGGCCTGGCTGTTGGTGCTGGGCGATTTGTAGGTGAAGACGAATGACCGCTTGCCATCCTCGCCGTTGCGGGTGGCGATGCGGTACCGGTAGGCGAGGATGAGCTCGGGATTGGCGAAGTTGCAGACGAGCACGGTGGTGCCTTGAGCGGTCAGCCGCTCGATCTGGTCCACGATCTTGGTCTGCAGCGAAGACCCGTCGTCACCGGTGCCGTAGGTGCCGGCGTTCTGCAGGCTCTGCAGCGAGGGCTTGACCCCTGGCTCGGGCAGCTTCTCGGGCATCTTGTAGGAGAACTTGGGGAACGGGCAGTCCAGGATGACGAGATCGGTCGGCAGGGCCTCGGCGCAGGTGTTGGTGAAGTCGGTGCGGCTGAAGGAGCACGGCAGGGACTGCAGGACGCCGACGCAGGCAGTGAGGGCCGCGGTCTCGGTGGTGCGGATCGAGGCGAGACGGGTCACCTTTTCCTCGTCCATGTTTGCGTTCACCCCGCCGAGGCCGTTGAGCGGGCTGCTTCGCTTACAGCGGTTCACCAGATAGATGTAGACGAATGCGGCGTATCGCCGGGCGTCGTGTGAGCCGCCCGTTGCCGCCTGCAGGCCGTTGGTGTCGGTCCAGTACCTGAGCTGCTGGTACCTGGCGTCGGGCTGGTCGCCGCCGACGTGGCCGTCCAGTTCTTCGGCGAAGGCCTTGTATCCGGCGACGAATGCGTTGCCCATCGTGCACATCAGCGAATGCCCGGCGATGACATAGGGATTCAGATCGCCACCGACCACCGCGGAGAACAGCGGCTGGCCGCGGTTGAACTCGGGGCCGTGCGCGCACGCGTTGAGAAAGATCTGGCCGGAGCCGACGAACGGTTCGACCAGCCTGGGCAGCGTTCCGTTGACCGCCCGCAGTCGCGCCGCCACCGCGCTGATCACCAGATGGGTGAACATGGTTCGGTTGTGCTGGTTACCCGTGTACGGGTTCAGCCAGGCGAACTGGTCGCAAGCGGGCAGCCAGAAGTTGGCGAACCGTTCGAGGTAGGTGGTGTGCGACTTGACGAACTTCTCGTATGGGCCGCCGAGGAGGCCGGCGAAATAGTCGATCTGGTTCTTCGGGGTCACCTTGCCGGTCTCCTCGCCGACGATGCCCGGCGGGTCGATCCATCTCGCATCGCTACCGATCTGGAACCCGCCGACCAGCGCTCGGCCCTCGGCCATCGTGCCCGCCTTGCGGCACGAGCGGCAGATCTGCGGCCGCGTCAAGTACATCTGCTCGAAACCGCAGCTCGCGCAGTGGTACCACATATTCGACTCCCTTTTGCCGGGGCCCCGGCACGCTTCAACGGTTCGCGATCAGCCCGCTCCGAGCGGATGCCCGGCTCTGTCGCAGTGGGCAGAGCCGGCGGGGCCGCCCGCAGATACCGCTCGGGGCGATTTCGCTCGTGGCCGGCTCATCGCCACGCGGGCCGGTGAGCAGCTGACGATCGCGGTGGCCGGGCGACCGGCGGCGGTACTCGGTCCGTTCGGCTCCCGGGCCTGGCCGCTTCTGCCGCTGGTGACTGCGCCGCGCCGACGGCGACCTCGCGTCTTCTGCGATCACAAGGTGTCGGCTGACCTGGCCCTCCCTAGGCTCTGGCGGATGGGTGAGCAGGCACGTGGCCGCGGGTTCAGCGTCCGGCGGGGTAGTTCGACCGATTTCGATGCGGTCAGTGCCTTGTACTCGGCGGTGGCCGCCGAAGGGCTGTGGATCGGGGCGGAGGCGCCGGTCGAGTGGACGCCGCAGCGCAGGGAGGCCTGGTGCCGGGCGGCCGACGAGGAGGATCGTGGCGGGTGGTTCTTGGCCGATGACGACGCCGCCCAACTCGTTGGCTACCTCGCGGTCGTCCGGGCCGGTGCCGAGCGTGCCGACTTCAGCATGGCGGTCGCGGCCGCTCACCGAGGGCGTGGCGTTGGCGGGGCGTTGCTGGACGCGGCGGTCGGGTGGTGCCGGACCGCCGCGCTGAGCAAGATCACTTGCCAGGTATGGCCACACAACGGGGCGGCCTTGGCGCTGTACCGGTCACGCGGTTTTCATATCGAAGGTCGACTGCGTCGACACTGGCGCCGTCGCAATGGACAGCTCTGGGACACTATCGCGATGGGCCTGGTGCTGGACGAGCTTTCTCCCGGCTCCGGGCTGGCGGATGCTGAAGTGATTCGCTGAGCAGTAGCCGGCGGGCCGCGCCGGCCTCCGCACGGGCTCCCAGGTCAACCGGACCTGTGGTGGCTGGCGTCGGGTTGGGGTTCGGTGGGCACGGCCAGTCACGCGATCGACCGGCGCACGGTCATGATCACCGAGGACAGCCGGGGCGCCGGTTGGCTGGTGCCCCGGCTCATGATCGTCGTTTTGGTGCCGTGAGCCGCGCTGAGCGCGGTTGGTGGCACCGAAACGGCGATCATGGCCAGGTTCGAGCCCTAAACTGCCGGCCGGCTACCCGGTCTTCGCACGAAGGCCTACCGCGAAGGAGCGGGGATTCGATCAGGAGCGAGGGGCGACCCGACCCGTGATCGCCGAACGTGTGGGCTAGCCAGGGGCTAGCCATGCCCTGTCCGCTGTACACCGCACGGCGACCCCATACTGTTGGCGATGGGTGTGGCTCTTCTGCTGGGAGCGCCTTACCTGTGGCTCGTTGTGACCTCACCATGGCTACGGGCATCGCCCCTGCGGTGATCATGGCGCTGCAACCCAATGCTGGGGCGGGACGGGCACGGCCGGTCGCGTGGTCGGCCGTCACACGGTTCATGATCGTTGAAAGTGTGGGCCCACCATGCAGCATGGGCGCGAAAGTGCATGGTGACTCCACACTTTCGGTGATCTTGAGCGGGGTTGGGGGTGGTAGCGGCGCCGGCCGACGGCGCCGGCGCCGAGTCCTGCACCAGTCGCGACCGCTTACTCACCATCGGTCACCGAAGCCCAGCGGGACCGGTCTGGCCGGTTCCCGGCACCGAAACAAACGATCATGAACCACCCCCGCCGCGACCAGCTGCCAGCGCGGATCCGCGCCACCACACCCATCCCCCACGGCGCCGCACCCACCGACGACCAACA
>DASSUA010000377.1:0-25463 GCA_035707525.1 Pseudonocardiaceae bacterium | reverse complement strand
GGTTGGCCGGCGCGTACCCGTCGATCTTCCGCAGCAGCACGATCGGCACGTCCTACCAGGGCCGGGCGATCTACGTGGTCAAGATCTCCGACAACGCCGGCGCCGACGAGGCCGAGCCCGAGGTGCTGTTCACCCATCACCAGCACGCTCGCGAGCACCTGACCGTCGAGATGGCCATCTACCTGATGAACGAGCTCACCGGCGGCTACGGCAGCGACAGCCGGATCACCGGCCTGGTCGACTCGCGGGAGATCTGGATCGTGCCGGACCTGAACCCGGACGGTGGCGAGTACGACATCGCCACCGGCTCCTACCGGTCGTGGCGAAAGAACCGCCAGCCGAACTCGGGTTCCACCTACGTCGGCACCGACCTCAACCGGAACTGGGCCTACCAGTGGGGCTGCTGCGGCGGCTCGTCCGGCAGCCCGAGCAGCGAGACCTACCGCGGCACGTCGCCGGAGTCGGCGCCCGAGGTCCAGGTCGTCGCCAACTTCACCCGCAGCCGGGTGGTCGGCGGCGTCCAGCAGATCACGACCAACATCGACTTCCACACCTACAGCGAGCTGGTGCTCTGGCCGTTCGGTTACACCTACAGCGACACCGCGCCCGGCATGACGCAGGAGGAGCGCAACGTGTTCGCGGCCCTCGGGCAGCGGATGGCGTCCACCAACGGCTACACCCCCGAGCAGGCGTCGGACCTGTACATCACCGACGGCTCCATCGACGACTGGATGTGGGGCAGCCAGCGGATCTGGAGCTACACCTTCGAGATGTACCCGACGAGTTCGTCCGGCGGCGGCTTCTACCCGCCCGACGAGGTGATCGGCCGGGAGACCTCGCGCAACCGCGAGGCGGTGCTGACCATGCTCGAGTACTCGGACTGCCCGAAGCGCATTCTCGGCCTGACGTGCGACGGCACTCCACCGCCGCCACCGGACGACTACTTCGAGAACGCCACCAACATCAACATCCCGGACTACCCCGGGGCGGCCGTGGAGAGCCCGATCGCGGTCAGCGGCCTGTCCGGCAACGCGCCCAGCAACCTGCAGGTCGGCGTGGACATCAAGCACACCTACCGCGGTGACATCGTGATCGACCTGATCGCCCCGGACGGCTCCGCCTACCGGGTGAAGAACAGCAGCGCGTCCGACAGCGCCGACAACATCATCACCACCTACACCGTGAACGCCTCGGCCGAGGTCGCCAACGGCACGTGGCGGCTGCGGGTGCGCGACGTCTACAGCGCGGACGTCGGCTTCATCGACAAGTTCAGCCTGACCTTCTAGTCCGTTGCGGTGCGGGCGGCGTCCGGTAGCTGGGCGCCGCCCGGCCACCTGGCACCGGCGAGCAGTGCCTCCAGTGCCCCGGGGTCGGTCGTCTCCGACCCGAGCGCTATCCGCTTGTTGGTCCCGTGGTAGTCGCTGCCGCCGGTGACGACCAGGCCGAGCTCACCGGCCAGCCAGCCCAGCCGCTGCCGGGTCGCCTCGTCGTGGTCGGCGTGGTCGACCTCGATGCCGTTGAGCCCCGCCGCGGCCAGGTCCGCGATCACGTCCGGGGTGACGACCCGGCCGCGCCGGTGGGCGAACGGGTGCGCGAGCACCGTCACCCCGCCCGCCGCCGCGATCATCGAGATGGCCTCGCGAACGGGGGTGTCGGCGCGCGGCACGTAGTACCGGCCGCCGTTGTGCAGGTAGCGGTCGAACGCCTCCTGGACGGAGTCGACGAGCCCGGCCCTGACCAGCGCGCGGGCCAGGTGCGGGCGGCCGAGCGACACGCCGTCGCCGGCGGACAGCTCGCCGAAGACGTCCTGCGCGTCGACCGGTAGCCCGTCGGCGACCATCCGGCGGAGCATGGTGTCCAGCCTGGTCCTGCGGTCGGCACGCAACCGGGCCTGCTCGGCGACGAGGGCCGGCGCCCGCGGGTCGAACAGGTAAGCGAGCAGGTGCACGGTGGCGGTCCCGCCGCGGCCGTCCGGCGATGTCGTGGACAGCTCGGCGCCCGGCAGGACCCGCAACCCCGGTGGCGCCGCGGCCAGCGCCTCGGCCCAGCCGGCCGTCGTGTCATGGTCGGTGATCGCCAGCACGTCGAGGCCGGCGGCCGCCGCGGCCGTCACCAGCTCGGATGGCGAGTCGGTTCCGTCGGACGCGGTCGAGTGGGCGTGCAGGTCGATTCGCACGCCCACCAGTCTCCTACAGGGGTCGGTGGCTCACCTTCGGCGTCGGCTCACCTTCGGCGTCGACGGGGCGGCGCCTTCAGCATCGAGAAGCGCTCCGGGTTCTTCTCCCCGAAGACCAGCTCGGAGATCGCGTCGAAGACCTCCTCCGGGCGCGGGACGAACTCGACCCGGTTGAGGGCCTGGATCTGGCCGGCCGACTCGACGATGAGCGTTCCGTAACCCAGCATCCGGCCGAACAGGGTGCGTTTGTAGGTCAGGTCGGTGATCTTGGTGACCGGCATCATCGCGACGTTGGTCGTGAAGATACCGCTAGTGATCATGAAGCGCTTGTCGGTGATGACGATTCGCTCGACCAGCCACTCCACCAGGTAGTAGGTGAACCGCAGCAGCACGAACAGCGCCAGGTACCACAAGATGTTCTGGAGCAGCCACATCGACGAGCCGGCCTCGCGCAGCAGGTACGACAGCGCGAAGGCGGCCGCCAGCGCCAGCACGGTCTGGCCGAGCTTAGGCAGCACGAAGGCCCAGTGCCGGCGGAGCCGGATCACGCGACGCTCGGTGGACAGCAGGTATTCATCGGGGTCGCGTGGCGCGAGCATTGGCATGGATGACCGCCGTCGACGCGCGTCAGGCGAACAACGACTGCAGGAAGGTGATCAGCGCTTCCGCGCCCTCCTGGAGCATGTTCAACAGACCCAGCACGGCGTCCGCCGCCTGGTTGGGTCGCGAGATCACGAAATAGGCCAGTAGCACAATCACGACCACTGTAAGGAGCTTCTTGGCTCCTGCGCTCAATTTCATCTCCGTTCCCCTAACACGTGCGGCACATGGGGGCGTCCCGACCGTTGTACCGCACGTGGCCGACCTACCGGCAGAGTACTACTGCATGATTGAGCCTACGGCCCAACGCAAGCCGCGTGTTGACTACTGTCGGTGGACATGACGACCGCTCGAGACGGGTTGATCAGGTGTGTCGGGGCCGTCATCCATGATCAGGACGGGCGGCTGCTACTGATCCGCAGGGCCACCGAACCGGGCCGTGGGTTGTGGTCGATCCCGGGCGGCCGTGTGCTTGCCGGCGAGCCGGATGCCGCCGCCGTGCGCCGTGAGGTGCAGGAAGAGACCGGCCTACTGGTCGCCGTCGGGGTGCTGCTCGGCTCGGTACGGCGGCGCGCACCGGCCGGCGGGGTTTTCGACATCCACGACTACGCCGCCCAGGTGATCGGCGGTGCGCTGCGCCCAGGCGACGACGCGAATGAAGCACGCTGGGTGACCGCTGGCGAGTATTCGGGCCTGGAAATCGTGGCCGGATTGACCGAGTCGTTGCGCGAATGGTGTGCCCTGCCGGCCGACACCGGCCCGGCACCGGGCTGAGCGAACTCGGCTCGGGTCACGGGGCTGACCACCCTCGGCGGCCAATAGAGTGCCGCCATGAGCAGCCGGGTGGCGATCGTGACCGGGGCGGCGCAGGGCATCGGCCGCCGCACCGCCGAGGTGCTCGCCGAGCACGGGCACGAGTTGGCGGTGCTGGACCGGCAGCCGGTCGACGGCCTCGCCGCGTCCAACGTATTCGGCCAGGTGGGTGACGTGTCGAGCGAACACGACGTAACCGCCTTCGCCGCGGCGGTGCTCGACCGCTTCGGCAGGGTCGACGTCCTGGTCAACAACGCCGGCATCGCGCTGATCGAGGCGGCCGAGCACACCGGCGCCGACCAGTGGCGGCAGGTGCTCGACATCAACCTGACCGGGCCGTTCCTGATGTGCCGCGAGTTCGGCCGGCACATGCTCGCCGCCGGCCGGGGCTCGATCGTCAACATCGCCTCGCTCGCCGGGCTGCGCGGCGTCGCCGACCGCGCCGCCTACAACGCGAGCAAGCACGGCCTGATCGGGCTGACCCGCACGCTGGCCGCCGAGTGGGGCGGCCGCGGAGTCCGGGTGAACGCGGTGTGCCCGGGCTGGGTCAAGACCGAGATGGACGAGGCCTCCCAGGCCGGCGGCGCCTACATTGACGACGACATCACCGACCACGTGCCGATGGGCCGGTTCGCCCAGCCCGACGACATCGCCCAGGCGGTCGCGTTCCTGGCCGACCCGCAGCGCAGCGGCTTCGTCAACGGCCTCGCGATGTCGGTCGACGGCGGCTGGAACGCCGACGGCTCCTGGCAGTCGCTGCGCCTGGGCGCCCGCGCCCGTTGAGCCGGCCGCTGGTCCCGGTGCCGTCCGAACGCAGGGGCGTGGGCGCCTGCCGGTGGCCGCTCTCCCGGCGGGCCGTTTAGCTCGGTTTGGTGGTGCCTCGTTGTGGTGCCAACGACTGTGCTCAGCGCGGCTCACGGCACCGAAACGGCTGGGAGTTTGGGCCAGTTTTGGCATGCGCGCGGTCGCGGTCGTGGCCGGATTCAGTGCTGCGCGGCCGGCCGGCGACCGTCGCGGGCCCTCGGGTGACCGGCCGCGCCCGCCCCCCTCGTTGGCCGCCATCGGCAACCACACCGGCGCATCCCGGTGACCTCGGGAGCCCGAGGAGGCTCATGATCACCGTTTGGGTGCCGTGAGCCGCGCTGAGCGCGGTTGGCGGCACCCAAACGACGATCATGACCCGACTGAATCGGTTCACAGGGGCGATGACTTCGTGATCGACTTCGGCGGCGATGGCGTCGGCGGCGCGGGGCTGCTAGGACGACGGCTGCGGGCGGGCCGGTTGCTCGCCGCCGCGGGCCTCGCCGTAGCTGCGCTTGGGGATCATGACCTTGCGCCGGAACACGCACACGACCGTGCCGTCCTGCTTGTAGCCACGGGTTTCGACGTACACCACGCCGCGGTCGTTCTTCGACCGGGACTCGGTCTTGTCGAGCACCTCGGTCTCGCCGTAGATCGTGTCCCCGTGGAACGTCGGCCGGACGTGTCGCAGCGACTCGACCTCGAGATTGGCGATCGCCTTACCCGAGACGTCCGGCACCGACATGCCCAGCAGCAGCGAGTACACGTAGTTGCCGACCACGACGTTGCGCCCGAACTCGGTTGCCTCGGCCGCGTAGTGCGCGTCCAGATGCAGCGGGTGGTGGTTCATGGTGAGCAGGCAGAACAGGTGGTCGTCGTATTCGGTGACGGTCTTGCCGGGCCAGTGCTTGTAGATGGCGCCGACCTCGAACTCCTCGAAGTACCTGCCGAACTGCACGGCGACAGTGTGCCGCGCGGCCCGGTAGGCTTGACAACCGGTGTGTGATCAAGCCGGCATTCGAGGCACAGAGGAGGTGAGGGGCGTGGACAGCTGCCGTCTGTCCGGTGAACCCGTCAGTACGTGCCGCGCCCCCGCCGAGGGTGGCCGGCCCGATTCCGGCTGAGCGGCGGCAGGGGCGCGATTCCGCGCCGGAGGGGACGGCTCCGGCGCCATCGCCAGCCGAGGAGGCCGCTGTGTCCGCCATGAATTCGATCCGCGCCGCCGGCTCCAAGGTCCGCCGGCCCGCCGTGCGACCGTCGAGCCCGGTCCAGCCGGGCATCCCGGTGTCGTCGTACGTCGTCGACTGCGCCGCCTACATCGACGGGAAGCGCCTGCCGGGCAAGTGGACCCATACCGACGCGGTCGCGGAGGTCCGCCGCCGCGGCGAGGGTTTCGTCTGGATCGGACTGCACGAGCCGACCGCGTACCAGATCGAGGGCATCGCCGACACGTTCGGGCTGCACGAGCTGGCCGTGGAGGACGCCGTGCACGGCCACCAGCGGCCCAAGCTCGAACAGTACGGCGACGCGCTGTTCATGGTGATCAAGACCGTGAAGTACGTGCGCCACGAGTCGCCGGCGACCGCCAACGAGATCGTCGCCACCGGCGAGGTGATGGTGTTCGTCGGCAACGATTTCGTCGTCACCGTCCGGCGCGGCCAGCACTCGCAGCTCAGCTCGGTGCGGCGGGCGCTGGAGGCCACCCCGGAACAGCTCGCCCTCGGCCCGGCGAGCGTGCTGCACGCGCTCGCCGACCACGCCGTCGACTCCTACCTCGAGGTCACCGACCGGATCGAGGACGACATCGACGAGCTGGAGGAGAACGTCTTCGCGCTGCGCTCGGCGGTGCCGGCCGACGTCATCTACCTGATGAAGCACGAGGTCACCGAGCTGCGCCGGTCGGTGGTCCCGCTCGCCACCCCGCTTCGCCGGCTGGCCGAGGGCTGCACGCCGCTCGTGCCGGGCGAGGTGCGCCTGCACTTCCGCAACGTCGAGGACCACCTGACCACGGTCTCCGACCGCGTCCACGCCTACGACGACCTGCTCACCACGCTCGTCCAGGCGGTCCTGGCCAAGATCACGCTGCAGCAGAACAACGACATGCGCAAGATCGCCGCCTGGGTCGCGATCATCTCGGTGCCGACCATGGTGGCCGGCATCTACGGCATGAACTTCGATCACATGCCCGAACTGCGGTGGACCTACGGCTACCCGCTCGTGCTCGGCCTGGTCACGCTGGTGTGCCTCGGGCTGTTCCGCACCTTCCGACGTAACCACTGGCTGTAAAGGCAACTGGCTCTAGCGGGCAAAGTGTGCGGCCGCGTTCTCCGCAAAGATCCCCGCCTGGTCAGCATGCTACTGAGTTGCCGGTAGGTGGAGGTCAGACCGCGAATGCACGGCCGCGCTGACCTGTGCTACGAATTCGTCCAGGTGCATCGAGCGCAGGCTGCGGTCACCGCGCCGGCGCACACTGATCGTGCCCTCGGAGGCCTCCCGCCCGCCGAGTACGAGCATCAGCGGCACCTTCTGTTGCTGCGCGATCCGCACCCGGTTGCCCAGCGTCTCGTTGCGCGCATCGACCTCGACCCGCACGCCGTTCTCGCGCAACGTTGCGGCCACCTTGTCGGTGTAGGCGGCGTACTCCTGCGAAACCGGGATCGCTGTCACCTGCACCGGGGCCAGCCAGAGCGGGAACGCGCCACCGGTGTGCTCGAGGTAGATGCCGAGGAAACGTTCCAGCGAGCCGTAGATGACCCGGTGGATGACCACCGGGGTCTTGCGCTCGCCGTGGTCGTCGACATATACGCAGCCGAACCGTCGCGGTAGCTGGAAGTCGAGCTGAATCGTACCCATCTGCCAGGACCGGCCCAGTACATCCGACATCAGGATGTCGATCTTCGGGCCGTAGAAGGCCCCACCGCCGCTCTCCCGCTCGTAGTCTCCGCCGGTACGGGCGTCGAGGATGCCGGTAAGTGTCGCTTCGGCATTGTCCCAGGTCTCGACGTCTCCGATGAACTTCTCCGGCCGGGTGCCGAGCCGGAACCGGTACGAGAGACCGAAAATCGAGTAGAAGCGGTCGCAGATGTCGAAGATCTGCTCGTACTCCTCGCGGATCTGCTCCGGCTTAACGAAGATGTGCGCGTCGTCCTGCTGGAACTTCTGCACGCGGAGCAGGCCGTGCAGCGTGCCGGAGCGCTCGTTGCGGTGCAACTGGTCGCAGTCGCTCAACCGCAGCGGTAGGTCGCGGTAGCTGCGGTTCTTCAGGTTGAAGACGACCATCGCGTTAGGACAGTTCATCGGCTTCACGCCGTAGGCATTGTCACCATCGCCGTCGATGAGGAACATGTCGTCGCGGTAGTGCTCCCAGTGCCCGGAGACCTCCCACAGCTTCTTGCTGTTGATCAGCGGGGTCGAGATCTCCTCGTATCCGCGCGCTTCGTGCTCGTCGCGCCAGAAACTGAGCAGGTTGTTGAGCAGCCTCATACCCTTCGGCAGCCAGTACGGCATGCCGGGCGCGGTAGGGTCGAGGTGAAACAACTCCAGCTCCCGGCCCAGACGGCGGTGGTCGCGCCGCTCCGCCTCTTTGAGGAAGTGCAGGTAGTCGGCGAGGCCCTGCTTGCTGTCCCATGCCGTGCCGTAGATGCGCTGCAGTTGGGGGTTCTTCTCGGAACCTCGCCAATACGCCGCGGCGATACGCATCAGCTTGAACGCCGTGATGTACCGGGTGCTAGGCACATGCGGCCCCCGGCAGAGGTCTTTCCAGACGGTCTCGCCGCCCTTGCCCACGTTGTCGTAGATCGACAGCTCGCCGGCACCGACCTCCACGCCGATCTCGCTGCCTTGGTCGGCGGCGTCGCTGCCCTTGAGCCCGATCAGCTCCAGCTTGAACGGCTCGGCGCGCAGCTCGACGCGGGCGTCGTCGTCCGCGACCACACGCCGCACGAAGCGCTGGTCGGACTTGATGATCGACTTCATCGAACTCTCGATGCGCTCCAGGTCGTCCGGCTGGAACGGGCGGTCGACCTGGAAGTCGTAGAAGAAACCGTCCTTGATCGGCGGCCCGATGCCGAGGCGGGCGTCCGGGAACGCCGCCTGGACCGCCTGCGCCAGCACGTGCGCGCACGAATGCCGGATGATCGACAGACCGTCCGGCGACGACGCGAGCACCGGCTCGACGGCGTCGCCCTCGCTCACGGCGTGACTCAGGTCCCGCAGCTCTCCGTTCACCCGGGCGGCCACGATGTCGCGGCTGCGGCCCAACCGGTCGCCAGCGGTCGCGGTCGTCTCGACGCCGGGCTTGGTGTCTTCTCCACCGACATTCGTACGATCACGAGGCTCGGACACGGCAGTTTTCTCCATCTGAGACGGTTTACGGCCGACCGGTCGCCGGGCGGCGCGGGCAGGTGTACAGCCCGAGCTACTCTACGTTCCGGCCGATGCTACGCGGCCGGCGGACCAGCATGCCCGGCCATTTCGACGGCGTGCGGGCCCGGGTTCAACGGTGCCCGCTGGGGGCCCGGGGGGGTACGGGTGTCACCAGGGCTGCTCGGCCCACTCGAACGGGATGCCGTGGCCGCTGCCGTGGCCCAGGCGCACGGACAGGCCGGCCGGCCACAGCCGCAGCAGCAGGTCGAACCGGAACCGGTCCGGCTCGCCCGGCGGCGACACCCGGCGCGACTCGTACACCAGCAGGGCCAGCGGGGCATCCGCCGTGGCCCTGGCCGCCGCCTGGGCGACGACCTGCTGCCCGTGGGCCCGCTCGGATGCCGGCACGTACTGCCAGACCACCGAGTGCCACACCACGGTGAGCACGCCGCGGCGGCGCCGGGCGAGCCGGCCCGTCAGCCACTCGGCCCCGGCGGCCCGGTCGATCCGTACCGGGTCGGTCCGGGCCAGCCGCATCGCACCGGCCAGCCGCCGCAGCCGGTCGGTCTGGTCCGGCCAGACGAACGACGCCAGCCGCAGCTGGCCGTCCACGGTGGCCACGTCGACCGGGTCGAGGTCGCAGGCACCGCGCTGGACCACGGTAAGCGGCCGGTCGAGATCGGCCGGGGGCAGCCCCGTCCAGTCGACGTCGAGCGTGAACTCGCCATCCGGATCGCCCAGCGCCGAACCGTCCGGCAGCCGGTACCGCACCAGGTGCGGCCGAAGGTTCAGCCCGGCGCTCGCGCCCACCTCGAGCAGCCGGACCGGGAACGGTTCGGGCCGGCCGGCGTGCGCCGCCGCGCGTTCCGCGGCCACCAGCAGGCCGCCGAACAGCGGTGCGGACCGGCCGGGCTCGTTGGTCTGCACCGAGGTCGACTGCACCGTCGCGCGCAGCTGGTCGACGTTGGCGGCGATCACCTTCTGCGCCGCCGGCCAGAGCGTCGACTCGTCGAGCTGGCCGCCGACGCTCGGGTAGTGGCTGGCGAGCTGGCCGGCCTGGCCGGAGAGCACGAGCCGGTGCACGGCGGCGGCAAACCGCAGGCCCGGTACCGAACCGGGGCGGTCCCGCTCGTGGCCGGCCATGACCTCGGCGGTGATTCCGCCGGCATCCAGGTCGTCGGCCGCCGCGGCCAGCAGCCGCGCGTTGGTGGGGCCACAGGGCGCGCAGGCGCGCGCGGAGTCACGGAACTGCGCGGCGAGCGGGTACTGCAGGGCGGTCGTCATGTGCCCGTCACCGCCTCGATGCCGAGACGAAACCGCGCGCGGTGCCGAGCAGATCCTCGGGGTGCAGCGGGTTGATGCTCACCCAGCCCTCCTCCGCGCCACCGTCGCCGGCGGAGCGCTGCGTCGATGCGATCGAGTAGCGGCCGCGGGGAGTGTCCAGCCAGGACAGCTCCGGGCCCACGCGCACATCCTGCCCGTCCGGTCCTGGCCGGGTAACCCCCAGCTGCCCATATGACTGAAGCGGATGCAGCACCGAGACGAGCTTGGCGGTTGCGGTCGCGTCGGCCCCGCCCTCGCGCAGCGCGGCCCGCAGCCGCTCCTCGGCCGCCTCCCGGTCACCGACCTCCCGGTCACCCGGGTCCCGGTCATCCGGCGACGGGTCGGCCTCGGCCAGCACCGCCTGCGCGGCCCGCACCGCACGCAGCGGCAGCCGGACCGGGATCGAGTGCCCGGCGGGCCACGCCGGGACCAGCTTGACCAGCTCGGCCGCCAGCGAGTCGGTCTCGACCGGGTACACCTCCACGACGTCGCGCTCGGCGGCGTTGAACCGCTGCAGGCACAGCATCGCGCGCCGGGACTCCACGAGCGCGACCGCGCCCGACTGCCAGTCCGGTCCCCCGATCACCAGGTCGATCGCGCCGCTGCGGGCGGCGAGCAACGTCGCCAGCTCCTCGGCGAGCGCGAGCGGGCCGTCCTCGTTGGCCAGCCCGCGCAGCTGCAACGTCTCCGCTGCGGAGGCGAACAGCAGGTCGCGCGCCGGCGGCACCTCGCCGAACGAGGGCACCTGCAGCGGGAACGGGATGCCGGCACCGGCGTAGGTGGCCAGCAGGTCCAGCTCGACCAGACCGAACTGTGCGTACCGGGTCGTCTCGACGTCGGTCATCGGCGATCAGCCGGCGCCGAACGACCAGGCCGCCGAGTTGTCCTTCTGTTGGTACTCGGCGGCGGTCTGCTCGGCGGCGGCTACGAAGTCCTCGAGCTGGGTGAGCAGGCCGTACAGCTCGCCGAGCAGGCCGTCCTGGCCGGCGCGGTCGAGGAACTTGGCGGCCAGCCCGTGCCCGATCGAACTGGTGCCGAGCATCGGCGGGTCGGCGGCGAGCGCATCGGTCTGGCGGCGGATCTCGTTGATGCCCTGGCGCACCTCGTAGACGGCGCTCGCGAAGGCGCGCACCTGCGCCGGTTCCACCTGCCAACCGCCGGAGAGCCCGGACAGGTCGGGCGGGGCGGCCGCTTCGGTCTCGATGTACACGGGTGCCTCCTCAGGCGCCGATCACCGGGGGCGCGACTTCCTCGTCAAGCCGGAACGGCTCCTCCTCGATCGGGTAGCGACGGCGGCGCTCGGTGTCCTCCTCGGAGCGGCTGGCCGCCCCCGGGATGAGCGGCGAGGTACCCGGGCCGGCCCCGGCGCCCGCCCGTCCGAGGGCGGCCGCACGTCGCGCCGCCGCCCGCTCCGGCGTGTCCAGCAGCGCGTTGGCCAGCCGCCCGCCAGGGCTGAGCAGCCCGCGCCGGGCCGTGTCACCCGCGCCGGCACCGGCGAACGCACCCGGCACCCCGACGCCCGGACCAAGCCCGCCGCGACCCGCACCGCCGAACCCGCCGCGACCGGCACCGGCGTACCCGCCGCGACCGGCACCGCCGAGCAGCCCGCCAGGCAGGCCGCGCCCGGTCAGGTTGCGCCAGGCCGCCGGTCCGCCGAGGCCGCCCCCGGGCCGGGTGGCGCCGCCGAGCCCGCCACCGGGGAGGTAGCCGAAGCCCGGACCGATGCCGCCGAAGCCGGGCCGGGCGCCGCCGGACCAGCCGGGGCCGCCGTAGCCGGGCGTGCCAGGGCCGCCGATGCCGCCACCGATGCCGCCGATGCCGCCACCGCCACCGCCGCCCGGCAGGCCGGGGGTCGCGCCGGCGGGACTGACCGGGGCCGGCGTGAGGCCCGTACCAGGCGTGCCGCTGCCGGGGACCGGGGTCACCCCGCCATCGGTCGGCGGCGGTACCCGGTTGGCGCTGGCCAGGTACTCGTCGTAGGCGTTCTGGCCGATCCGGCCGATCCCGCTGTCGACGAACTGCGGCGCCGTCGTGTCGACCTGCACCCCGGCGGCCTCGTAGCGCTGCATCGTCTGCACGGCGCGCCGCTTGAGCTCGGCCTTTTTCGAACCGAAGCCGAACACGCTGGCGATCCCGCCGATCGCGGCGCCGAGGGCCGCCCCGACCGGACCCGCGATCGCCGCGCCGGCCACCGCGCCGGCACCCGCGCCGGCGATCCACCCACCGCCATCGGGCGGCGGCGGCATCGTTGACTGCGCCGAGCGCAGGGCACCGGCCGCGTCCTGCAACGGGTTGCTCATCGAGCTGGTCGTCGCGCCGACGTCACCGATCCAGCCGACCGCCGCGATCACCGAGCGGGCCGCCTGCTCCGACGCCTCGCCGCGCCAGTACGGCAGCAGCTTGATCAGCGATCGCTGCAGGTCCTCGGCGCGCTCGGCGAGCAGCGCGCCCTGCCGGGACCAGTCGTCGGCGAGCCGCTCGACCTGCACCGGGTTGGCCTCCTGGTGGACCATCCGGAACAGCGTCTTGTGCGAGAAGCCGTCCCAGTTCGTCCCTGGGACCACGTACCTGTCGTTGCCGCGGCCCTGCCCGGTGAACTCGGAGGCGGCCCTTCCTAACGCCCGGCCCAGCCGGGCGGCCACCTCGGCCACGTCGGCGGCGAACTCACCACCGAGCCGCCCGAGCGGGCTCAACACCATCAATACTGCGCTGTCGACGTTCCGTACTCCGGCACCTTGCCCATGATCATGTATCACGGCAACTCCCCGCAGTGATGATGCGATCACAGTACAAGGTGAACTAGGAGTAAAACAGCAGTTCACCTCGAAGACGGCCTGGTAGTCGACTGTTTGGACCAGCCATCACCGGCCACGGTTGCATGCGGCCGCAACAAGCACCGCCGTGATCGCGCTCGTACGCTTGGCCTCATGCCTCGCGTACTGGCGGTCGCCGACGAGGTCGTCGCCGCCCTGTGGACGGAGTCCGTGCGCGCGCATCAGGTCGACCTCGTGCTGGCCGCCGGTGACCTGCCGTTCGACTACCTGGACTACCTGGCCAGCACGCTGAACCGGCCGTGCGTGTTCGTGCCGGGAAACCACGACCCCGACCTGTCCGGCTTCTCCTTCAGCCGCGGGATGTCGATGCGCTCCGGCCTGCCGGACACGTGGCCGGGGCCGGCGGGGGCGGTCAACGCCGACGGCCGGATCGTGGAGGTGGCCGGGCTGCGGATCGCCGGGCTAGGCGGGTCGGCGCGCTACAACCGCGGTCCCAACCAGTGGACCGAGCGCGAGCAGGCCCGGCGGGCCCGCCGGCTGCGCTGGAGGGCCGCGCTGCACCGGGCCAGCGTCGACATCGTGGTCACCCACGCCCCGCCGCGGCACTGCGGGGACCGCGAGGACCGGGCGCACCGCGGCTTCGAGTGCCTGCACGACCTGGTGCAGGCACTGCGGCCGAGGCTGCTGGTGCACGGACACATCCACCCGCACGGACAGCCCGTACCGGACCGCCAACTTGGTCACACTCGCCAGCTTGGTCACACTCGCCAACTTGGTCACACTCGCCAACTTGGTCACACCACGGTCGTCAACGCCGTCGGTTACCGAATACTGGAGGTGTCCGCTGTCACCGCCAGCACCTCCAGCACCGCCAGTCGCTAAGGGATGCGGTATGCCCCGTAACACCGGCTACCCCGCCGCCGACGCGCAGGACGACTTCGTGCGCATGCGGCGCCGGGCCGCTTTGTCCCGGCTCGCCCATTGGCTACGCCGGGAACCGGACGACGTCAACATGGTGCTGCCGTTCGAGGAGGTCGTCACCGCCCTCGGCCGGGTCAGCGAGCAACGCCTCGGCCTGCAGGTGATCAGGCTCGACACGATCGTCGGCAGCGTCGACCGCACCCGGGACTTCGACCGCTGGTTCCGGCCCAAGTCCGGACGCGTCCGGGAACGCTGGCAGCGCCTGGCACTGGCTCAACGCCGCGGCGAGACGATCCCTCCGATCGACGTCTACCGGGTCGGTGAGCTGCACTTCGTCGTCGACGGCCACCACCGGGTGTCCGTCGCGCACGCGCTGGGCCTGTCCACGATCGACGCCCACGTCACCGAGGTGCGCACCCGGCTGACCGCCTCCGGCATCCGCCACCGCGGCGACCTCATCCTGAAAAAGGACCGCAGGCTGTTCCTGGAACGCGTGCCGCTGTCGGCCGAGGCTCGCAAGTCGATCTCGCTGTCCGACCCGTGGGAGTACACCCAGCTCGGCGAGACCGTCGAGGCGTGGGGCTTTCGCCTCATGCAGCACGAGGGCCGGTTCCTGGACCGCGGCGAGGTCGCCAGGCGCTGGTACCGCGAGGAGTACCTACCGGTGGTTCGCCTGATCCGCGACGCCGACCTGGTCGGCGACCGCACCGAGACCGAGGCGTACCTGCACGTCTCGGGCGACCGCTACCGCCTGATGCGCACGCACCGCTGGGACGACGACGTCATCGCCACGCTCGCCTCGGCCGCCCGGCCCCGCCGCTTCGCGACCTGACCTCGCTCGCGGTCAGGCGTTCGGCTTCGGCAGCTGCATCGCCAGCTTGGCGAGCAGGTCACGGGCCCGCTCCGCGGTGCGCGGCTGGCAAAGCACGTCGTAGCGCCCGGCCACCAGCTGGCTCGACGACGCGAAATCCCGGCGGCCCCTGGTCGAGGCGTACTGCGCCATCGCGAACACCATGCCGAACAGCACACCGATCACCAGGCCGACCAGGATCGGCACGAGCGGCTGGTCCTGCGTGTTGAACAGCGACAGCAACACACCGACGAACAGACCGAACCAGGCACCGGAGGCGGCGCCGCTGGCGCTGACCCGGCCCCAGGTGAGCCGGGTCAGCACGCGCTCGACGAGCATCAGGTCGACCCCGACGATCGTGACGTCCTGCACCGTGAAGTTGTTGTCGGCCAGGTAGTCGACCGCGCGCTGGGCCTCCGCGTAGGTGGCGTACTGGCCCACCGGCCAGCCCGTCGGCGGGGTCGGCAGGCCGGGCGTGCCGGGCCGCCTGGCACCACCAAATGGGGTTGTCACGACGCATCACCTCCGTGCGGGACCATCATCCTGCCAACCCGGAGGTCGCACGCATCCCGTCGGGTCAGGAACGGATACGGTACTCGCGCAGCAGTCCCCGGCTGATGATCGTCTTCTGGATCTCGCTCGTGCCCTCGCCGATCAGCAGGAACGGCGCCTCGCGCATGAGCCGCTCGATCTCGTACTCCTTCGAGTAGCCGTAGCCGCCGTGGATGCGGAACGCATCCTGGGTGACCTCGACGCAGTACTCGCTGGCCAACAGCTTGGCCATGCCCGCCGCCACGTCATTGCGGGCACCGGAGTCCTTCAGCCGCGCCGCGTTGGTCATCATCAGGTGCGCGGCCTCGACCTTCGTCGCCATCTCCGCCAGCTTGAACGCGATCGCCTGGTGCTCGGCTATCGGCCGGCCGAACGCCATGCGCTGCTGGGCGTAGTCCACCGCCAGCTCGAACGCCCTGATCATGATCCCGCACGCCCGCGCGGCCACGTTCACCCTGCCGACCTCGACGCCGTCCATCATCTGCGCGAACCCGCGCCCCGGCCGCTCGCCGAGCACCTCGCCGGCACCGACGCGGAACCCGTCGAACACCAGCTCGGTCGTGTCGACGCCCTTGTAGCCCATCTTGTCGATCTTGCCGGGGATCGTCAGGCCCGGCTTGACCTCGCCGTAACCCTCGGGCTTTTCGACCAGGAACGCGGTCAGGTTCTGATGCGGCCTGGGCGCCCCCTCGTCGGTCCGCACCAGCACCGCCACCAGCGTCGACGTGCCACCGTTGGTCAACCACATCTTCTGGCCGTCGATCACGTACTCATCGCCGTCGCGCCGCGCCCTGGTCCGGATCGCCGCCACGTCCGAGCCCAACTCGGGCTCCGACATCGAAAACGCGCCGCGTAGCTCCCCCGCCGCCATGCGCGGCAGCAACGTCTCACGCTGCCGCTGCGTCCCGTGCTGGGTGACCATGTGCGCCACGATGAAGTGCGTGTTGATCACTCCGGAGACGCTCATCCAGCCCCTGGCGATCTCCTCCACGACCAGCGCGTACGTCAGCAGCGACTCGCCGAGCCCGCCGTACTGCTCGGGGATCGTGAGCCCGAACAGCCCCATCTCCTTCATGCCCTCGACGATGTCGGTCGGGTAGATGTCGTCGTGTTCCAGCCGCTGCGCGTGCGGGATGATCTCCTTGTCCACAAAGGACCGCACGGTGGACAGGATCTCGGTCTGGACGTCGGTGAGTCCCGCGGTCTGCGCCAGCCTGGCCATCGGGCCACCTCCTCGTCGGGCTTGATTACCGGCGAGTATCCCGCGCCCGCCCACCCCGTGGCCGCCCCACGTTGCCCACGACACACCCACCGCCCTGTAGCTACGCTGTCGCCGCCGGACCCGCGGCGAGGACCGCATCCGCACCAGCAAGAACACCGGCCTGACAACCTGCCGCTGCACAGCTTCACCCAGAAACCATCCGGGCTAGCCTAGGGCTGGCCTTGTTCCGGCGCCGTCGAACCGGGGCCACGCGGCTCGCGGACGGTGAAGGCCGCACGCCATTCGTTGCGCTGTTCGTCGTTGATCAAGAGCCGCCACTCGTATCGGCCCGGGGTCAGCGGCAGGCCGGGACCGATGTTGATCGCGAGCGAGTGGTCGATACTAGATCCACGGGCGAGTCCTGCCGGGCGTCCCACCTCGAGGTCGATCTCGACCGCTAGGGGCTGAGACCCGAACGGCGTCGGAACCTCAACGGCGTTGATCCCATCAGCCGTGAGGAGCCGCAGCGCTAAATGATGGTTGATATTCGTCTCGTCCCAGCCAACTCTTAGGACGATCACGACTGCATGGTTCGGGGTCGGGGTGCCTGTGACGCTCCATCCCAGGCCTAGGGCGTTCACCTTCCCATTAACACTCTGCGCGAAATCAGCCAGCAGGACGTGAGCCTCCACGAGGCGTCAGCTTGCCACCTCGATCGTTTGCTGCGCACCCTGGACCATGGGACGTCGGCGTGCACGGCTGGTGAGCCCGCGGCCCGCGAGCGTGGCGGTTGGTTCGGGTATGAAAATGGGGAGACCGGGCGCAAACCTGATGTTGTCGCGGGCGGTGGACGCCGACGTGACGTCGGCAGGGGGATCCACCAGCTCCGCTGGCTCGGCCTGCGCCAACATAGCGTCGAAAGCCGCCTCGTCCGTGTCGAACTCCGCGAACTCGCCGCTGTTGGCCATCATCCCATCATCCTTAGAACCGTCCGGAGGCGCCAGATGCCCTCGGTCACGTCAATCGGTTGGAGGATCACTTTGAGCCGGACGTCGTCCAATGTGCGGCACACCACCAGCAAGCGCCTGCCATGATCGGGGTGGTCGTGCCAGCCTGCACGTTCGTACGCCTGCGGTATGCACGCCTCACGAACCTGGTCACCGGTCACGAAACGGCGAGTCCGAATCTTCTCCTCCATCTCGTCACTGATCTGGATCACCGCGATCCAGAACTTCTTCGCCACGAGGCGTGGACGCTACCTGCAGGCCAGGTGCGCCACGGCACCAGTAGCCGCGCCAGCGCGGCCATGCTTTCGCCGGGCCGGCGGTGGCCTGCCCAGCCCGTGCCACCAGGATCGGCTGCTCGACGGCGAGCCACGTAACGACTCCACAGCGCCAGCAGGTCTTCACCGAACTGACCAGACGCCAGGTCAATCCTGCGGCGGTTCGAACTTGGAGGTGCGCTGCATGCCGGCGGCGCGGCCCTTGGCCGCGAGGACGACCGCCATCTTGCGGGACGCCTCGTCGATCATCTCGTCGCCCAGCATGACGGCGCCACGGCGGCCGCCGGCCTCCGAGGTGAAGTAGGCGTAGGCGTCGAGGATCAGCTCGGCGTGGTCGTAGTCCTCCTGGCGCGGGCTGTACAGCTCGTTGCAGGGTTCGATCTGGCCGGGGTGCAGGACCCACTTGCCGTCGTAGCCGAGCGCCGCCGAGCGGGCGCCGACCCTGCGGAACCCGTCGACGTCGCGGATCTGCAGGTACGGGCCGTCGATCGCCTGCAGGTCGTTGGCCCGGCCGGCCATCAGGATGCGCATCAGGATGTAGTGGTAGGCGTCGCCGACCTCGTAGCCGGGCGGCTGCTCGCCGACGACCAGCGAGCGCATGTTGATCGAGGCCATGAAGTCGGCCGGGCCGAAGATGATCGTCTCGGTGCGCGGCGACGCCGACGCGATCGCGTCGACGTTGACCAGGCCGCGGGCGTTCTCGATCTGGGCCTCGATGCCGATGCGCCCGACCGGAAGGCCCATGGTCTTCTCGATCTGGGTGAGCGTCAGGTCGAGCCAGACGATCTGCTCGGCGGTCTGGACCTTGGGCAGCATCACGCAGTCCAGGTTCGCGCCCGCACCCTCGACGACCTCGACGACGTCGCGGTAGGTCCATTCGGTGGTCAGGTCGTTGACCCGCACCACGCGGACCTTGCGGTCCCAGCCACCCTCGTTGAGCGCGTCCACGATGATCTTGCGCGCGCCCGGCTTGGCGAGCGGCGCGCAGGCGTCCTCCAGGTCCAGGAACACCTGGTCGGCCGGCAGGCCGCGGGCCTTGTCGATCATCTTGGGGCTCGAGCCGGGCACCGCCAGGCAGGACCGGCGCGGACGGTTACGGGTGCCCATGATCGGCAGACCTCCCAGGCTCTGGAACGAGGGCCTGCGCGAAATGCTGGCACGGCGCCCGGCCGCGGACCATCCGGTGAGCGGAGTTTCACAGCGAGCACCGCCCACGCGCCAGCCGGGGAGCGCGCAGTCAGCCCGGCGAGGGGATCACGATCTCGCCGGAGGCCACGGGGACGACGCCACCGCGGACGGTTGTCCGGACCGCGGCGCCCGCCGCGGCGACCGCCGTGCAGTCCAGAGTGGACGGCCGGCCGATCTCGGCGCCCTGGTGGATGACGAACGCCGACTCACCGTCGCCGGTCAGCAGCCCCCGCCAGACAAGGAACACGCCGAGCGCCACCGCCGCCGACCCGGTCGCCGGGTCCTCCGGCACGCCTAGCGCCGGGGTGAACATCCGCACGTGGGCCCGGCGCCGCTGCCGGTCGAACGAGAACAGCACGAACCCCTGGCGCACGTCGAGCGAGCCGATCGCGGCCTGGTCTGGCCGGGCCCGCGAAACGGCGGTGTCGTGCACGGCGAGGAAGGCGAAGTCGGCGCCGGCGGCGGCCATCCCGGCCGGCGCGGCGCCGTCCAGGTCGTCCGGCTCCAATCCGACGGCCGCCAGCAGCGGCCCCGGATCGAGGTCACCGCGCACGACCGGCGTGCCGCCGGTGAGCCGAGCGCCCTCGGCGTCGACGACGAGCGGCAGCAGCCCCGCCCCGCACTCCTGCACGACCTCGCCATAGCCGATCGCCTTGTCCCGCGCCAGCACCCAGGCGGTGCCCACGCTGGGGTGGCCGGCGAACGCCAGCTCCGCTGCCGGGGTGAAGATCCGCACGTGGTAGTCGGCGCCGGCGGCGCTCGGTGGCAGCGGGAAGGCGGTCTCGGAGAGGTTGAACTCGCGGGCGATCGCCTGCAGCTGCCCCGTGGACAGCGCGCCGGCGTCGTGGACGACCGCGAGCGGGTTGCCGGCGAACGGCCGGTCGGTGAACACATCCACCACGTCGTAGCGAAGCGTCGCTGCAGGCTGGGTCATGGGCGCGACGTTAGTGTCTTGTCCCGTGACCACGGCGACCCGAGTGTTCGCCGCCGGGATGACCAGGCTCTCGGTGTACGGGCCGGACGGCGAGCCGATCGGCAGGGTGCGCGACCTGGTCGCCATGCTGCGGATCGGCCGGCAACCCCCGCGCGCGCTGGGCCTGGTGGTGGAGCTGGCCACCAGGCGGCGGATCTTCGTACCGATGCTGCGGGTCACGGCGATCGACCCGGGCGCGGTGACGCTGGCGACCGGCTCGGTGAACCTGCGGCGGTTCAACCAGCGACCCAACGAGGTGCTGGCGATCGGTGAGCTGCTCGACGCGCGGGTGCGGATCCTGGCCACCGGTGCCGAGGCGGTCGTGGTCGACGTCGCCATGGAGCAGACCAGGACCAGGGACTGGATGCTGACCAGGGTCGCGGTCCGGGAGCGCGGCGGCGGCCGGCTGGCCAGGCGTGGCCCGGTGCAGGTGCTCGACTGGGACGCGGTGAGCGGGCTGTCGCTGACCGAGCTGGCCTCGCTCGAGGGCGGCCACCACGGCCAGCGCGCCGACCACCTGCTGGCGGTGTTCGAGACGATGCGCGCGGCCGACGTGGCCACCGCGCTGCGGGAGCTGCCGCAGCGGCGGCGCTTCCAGGTGGTCGACGCGCTCGACGACGAGCGGCTGGCCGACGTCGTCGAGGAGCTGCCCGACGCCGACCAGCAGGAGCTGCTCGACCACGTCGGCACCGAGCGGGCCGCGGACGTGCTGGAGGCGATGAACCCGGACGACGCCGCGGACGTGCTCGCCGACATGCCGAAGACCGACGCCGAGGAGCTGCTGCGGCTGATGCAGCCCGAGGACTCCGCACCGGTACGGCGGCTGCTGGCCTACTCGGCCAGGACCGCCGGCGGCCTGATGACACCGGAGCCGGTGATCCTCACTCCGGATGCCACGGTCGCCGAGGCGCTGGCCCGGATCCGCAACCCCGACCTGATCCCCGCGCTGGCCAGCATGGTGTTCGTCGCCCGGCCGCCGCAGGCCACCCCGACCGGCCGGTACCTGGGGTGCGTGCACACCCAGCGGCTGCTGCGCGAACCGCCGTTCGACCTGGTCGCCGGTGCCATCGACACCGAACTGTCGCACCTGTCGCCGCAGGACGAACTGGCCGACGTGACGCGGTTCTTCGCCGCGTACAACCTGGTGTGCGCGCCGGTCGTCGACGACCAGGAGCACCTGATCGGCGCGGTGACCGTCGACGACATCCTGGACCACCTGCTGCCCGCCGACTGGCGGGAGACGGCGGCGACCGCCGACTGGCGGGAGTCGAACCGGGTCCCGGAGGCAACTGAGATCAACGGCGATGAGATCAACGGCGACGAGATCAACGGCGAGGAGGGCTCCGGTGGCTGAGCGCAACCGGCGCAGGCGGCCGCTCGGCCGGCCCGCCATCGCACGGCGGCCGGATCGGCGGCTCAACCATCCGACGGACCGGCGGCTGGACCGGCCCCAAGAGCGCCGCTGGGGTTTCGAGCTGGACCCTGAGATGTTCGCGAGGGCGTCGGAACGGATGGCCAGGCGGCTGGGCACCGGCAAGTACCTGGCCTGGCAGACCGTGTTCGTGATCGCCTGGATCACCCTGAACCTGTTCGCGGTCAACCTGCGCTGGGACCCCTACCCGTTCATCCTGCTCAACCTGGCGTTCTCGACCCAGGCGGCGTACGCGGCGCCGTTGATCCTGCTCGCGCAGAACCGGCAGGACGACCGCGACCGGATCGCGCTTGAGGAGGACCGGGCCCGGGCGGCCAGGACCAAGGAGGACACCGAGTACCTGGCGCGCGAGCTGGCCGCGGTCCGGATCGCGCTCGGCGAGGTCGTCACCCGTGACTTCCTCCGCGACTTCCTGCGCGCCGAGCTGGAGCGGCTGCGCCGGGAGGCGGTCGGCACCCGTACCGGCCCCTGACGTCACCGCCTCGCGTTGGCGGCGGCGAGCACCACGTCGTGGAGCCGGTCGAGGTCGGCGTCGGCCGCCTCCCACCGAATCCGGCAACTCTGGCGCAACGCCAGCTCCCGGATGTCCGCAGGCAGCTCTGCCGCCTCCAGCTGCCGGGCATCGTCGAAGTACGCGGGGATCACCGTTCTGCCCGACTCGAGCGCCATGGCGATCTCGTCATGTACCCAGTCCTGGCTGAAGCCACACAGGTAAGGCCACACCGCTTCCGTTCGCCGGGCCAGCCGAGCCCGACGGCCGGGCTCCACGCAGTCCGAGCACCCACCGGGTGGCTCCAGCAGGGCGAAGCCCGCCGGCGGTCGCCACACCACCCGACCCTGCAACGCCGCCAGGTACAGCAGGACCGCCAGGCCGGGGCGCGGCCGCAAGAATGCAGCCTGCGGTACGCCACGCAGCCGTCGCACCGCCGCCGGGCCGTGCTCGGCACGGCGTACCGCCTCGGCGGCGTCGCGGCACTGGCGCATGGTGAGCTGGAACACGACCCGAGATCGTGCCGCACCTGCCGCTGCGGGCCGCGGCCGGCTGCAGCCGCCGCGTAGCATCGCTGACGTGCCCACACCGACCGTTTCGCCGTCGCATGACGACGTTCGCGCCGCCCTGGCCGGGGTGATCGACCCCGAGATCCGCCGGCCCATCACCGAGCTCGGCATGGTCAAGGACGTCTCGGTCGCCGATGGTCTGGTGACCGTTGCGGTGTGGCTGACCGTCGCCGGCTGCCCCATGCGCGACCGGATCACCAACGACGTCACCGCCGCCGTCGGCGGTGTCGACGGCGTGCGCGACGTGCGGGTGGTGCTCGACGTGATGAGCGACGAGCAGCGCACCGCGCTGCGTCGCCAGCTGCGCGGAGACGCCGCGGAGCCACGCATTCCGTTCGCCGAGCCGGGCTCGCTGACCAGGGTGTACGCCGTCGCATCCGGCAAGGGCGGGGTCGGCAAGTCGTCCGTGACCGTGAACCTGGCGGCCGCGCTGGCCGCCAGCGGGCTGTCCGTCGGCGTGGTCGACGCCGACATCTACGGCCACTCGGTGCCGCGCATGCTCGGCGCCGCCGAGCGACCCACCAGGGTCGAGCAGATGATCCTGCCGCCGATCGCGCACGAGGTGCGGGTCATCTCGATCGGCATGTTCGTGCAGGGCAACCAGCCCGTGGTGTGGCGCGGGCCGATGCTGCACCGGGCGTTGCAGCAGTTCCTCGCCGACGTGTTCTGGGGCGACCTGGACGTGCTGCTGCTCGACCTGCCGCCGGGCACCGGGGACATCGCGATCTCGGTCGCGCAGCTGATCCCGAACGCGGAGATCCTGATCGTCACCACGCCTCAGCAGGCCGCCGCCGAGGTCGCCGAGCGCGCCGGCGCGATCGCGCTGCAGACCCACCAGCGCCTGGTGGGAGTCGTGGAGAACATGTCCTGGCTCGAGCTGCCCGACGGTTCCCGGATGGAGCCGTTCGGCAGCGGCGGCGGCGAGAGGGTCGCCCGGTCGCTGTCGATCTCACTCGGGTCGCAGGTGCCGCTGCTCGGTCAGATCCCGCTCGACCCGGCCCTTCGCGAGAGCGGCGATGCGGGGCGGCCGTTCGTGCTGGCCGCGCCGGAGGCGCCGGCCGCCATCGCGTTGCGTTCGATCGCCGACCGGCTGGCCACCAGGGCGCGCGGCCTGGCCGGCATGTCGCTGTCGATCTCCCCCGGCTAGCCGGGCGCTCAGGTCGCGTCCGGGTCGATCGGTGGGCGCTCGCCCGGCTCGAGCGGGCGCTGGAACGGCGGGATCGACGGCGCGACCGGGGGCGGCGGCACGTAGCCGTTGGGCTTGAGCGGGTCGTAGTCGTCGAGCAGGTGCTTGGTGACCATCCGGCGCGGGTTGAGGTCGCGGACGCTGCGCAGGTCCTCCAGCGGTTTGCGCAGCTCGTCGAACTCGGGGCCGAGTTCGGAGCGCAACTGCTCGCGGGCTCCGGTGGCGTACTCGCGGATCTGCCGGACGGCCCGGCCGAGCCAGGCCGCCGCGGACGGCAACCGCTCCGGGCCGAGCACGAACAGGCCGATGACCAGCAGCACGAGGACCTCTGCCCAACCGATGCTGTCGAACATCGCCGCCGCACCCTTCGCCGTAGTGTCCCCGGCCGCCAGCCTAGCCGCCGAGCGCCGCCTCAATCCGACTTCAGCTGCGTCTGATTGTGAGCTCAGTCTGATTTGAGAACGACCTGGACGACCAGCGGGCGGCCCTGGCGCACCAGGGCCACCGCCACCTGCTCGCCGATCTGGCGCTCCCGAATGGCGACGATCAGCTCGTCGGCGCTGCCGATCGGCCGGTCACCGATCTTGGTGATGACGTCGCCGTCGGCGATCCCGGCCTCCGCCGCGGCGCTGCCCTGCTGGACGTTCTGCACCTGCGCGCCGTCGGTCGTGCCGTCGGTGACCGACTTGGCGTTGACCCCCAGTTCGGCGTGCTTGACCTGGCCGGTGCGGATGAGCTCCTGGGCGATCGCGGTGGCGTCGTCGATGGGGATCGCGAAGCCGAGGCCGATCGAGCCGCCGGCGCCGCCCTGGCTCAGCGTGCGGATCGCGGTGTTGATGCCGACGACCGCGCCGCCGGAGTCGACGAGCGCTCCGCCGGAGTTGCCCGGGTTGACGGCGGCGTCGGTCTGGATGGCGTCGATCACCGCGTTGGTGTCGGTGCCCTCGCCGTCGAGCCGGACCGGCCGGTCGACCGCGGAGATGATGCCGGTCGTGACGGTGCCGGCCAGGCCGAGCGGCGACCCGATCGCGATCACCGAGTCGCCCACCTGGAGGTCGGCCGACCGGCCGAGCGTGGCGACCGTCGGGTTGGCCACCTCGACCTTGATCACGGCGAGGTCGGTCTTCGGATCGCGGCCAACGATCGTGGCGCCGACCCGGCTGCCGTCGGAGAAGATGACCTCGAGGGTCGAGCCGGGGTTGTTGGCGGCGAGCGAGATGACGTGGTTGTTGGTGACGATGTAGCCGTCGTCGTTGATCATGACACCGGAGCCGGTGCCGCCGTTGTCGCCGACCCTGATCTCGATCGACACGACCGCCGGCAGCACCCGGCCGGCCACCTCGGCAACCGAGCCCGGCGGGCGGTCGCGCGCCGGTTGAGCCTGCACGATCGTGGCGTCCGGGCTGGTCAATGGGTTCGCGCCCTCGGCCGTGAGCCGGCCGACGACCCCGCCGACCGCGCCGATCAGCAGCGCGATCGCGGCAAGGCCGGCGAGCGCGCGGGGCGACACCCGCCGGCCGAACAGCACCTCCCGGATCGACAGCCGCGCGCCCTCGGGGCGTTCGGGCTCGACCGGGTCCGGGTCTTCGCGCACGGCCGGCGGTCCGAGCAGCGCCGCCGATCCGGGGCTGCGCCACGGATCCCGCTCGGCGTCCTCGGCCCAGAACAGCGCCTCGTCCCCGCGCCCGGCGCCGAACGGCGGCTGGCCCGGTGGGCGTTGCAGCACCGTGCCACTGCCGGGCGGCCGTCCGAACGCGCTGGCGAGCGCCTCCACCTTGGGCGGTGCCATCGCGGGGCCGCCGTTTCCGGGCCAGCTGCGGTGATCTTCGGTCCTTGGCGCGAACGCGCTGGCCAGCCCCGGCGGCCGGGCGAACACGGCGGCCTCGGCCGGTTCGACGGGCGGGCGCTCGAGTGGCCGGGGCGTCAGCCGCGGGCGGCCGTCGTGCGGGCCGGGCTGATCGAACTCG
>DASSUA010000376.1:0-3197 GCA_035707525.1 Pseudonocardiaceae bacterium | reverse complement strand
CCACCCCGGCCTCGTTCATCGAGTTCTCCCGCCAGCGCGCGCTGTCCCCGGACGGCAGGTGCAAGGCGTTCTCCTCCAGCGCCGACGGCGTCGCCTGGGGCGAGGGCGTCGGCGTCGTGGTTCTCGAGCGGCTCTCCGACGCGATCCGCAACGGGCGCAAGGTGCTGGCCGTGGTCCGCGGCAGCGCGGTCAACCAGGACGGCGTCAGCAACGGCATGACCGCGCCCAACGCGGCCGCCCAGCGCGAGGTGATCACGCTGGCGCTCGCCGACGCCCGGCTGGACAACCGCGACGTCGACGCCGTCGAGGCCCACGGCACCGGCACCACGCTCGGCGACCCGATCGAGGCCGACTCGATCATCGCCACCTACGGGGCGCAGCGCGACCCCGACCAGCCGCTGTGGCTCGGCTCGGTCAAGTCCAACCTCGGGCACACCCAGGCCGCGGCCGGCGTCGCCGGCGTCATCAAGATGGTGCAGGCGCTGCAGCGCCGCGTGCTGCCGGTCACGATCAACGTCGAGGAGCCGACGCCGCACGTGGACTGGTCGGCCGGGACCGTGCGGCTGCTGACCGAGCCGGTCGAGCTGACCGAGACCGAGCGGCCGCTGCGCGCCGGGATCTCCAGCTTCGGCCTCAGCGGCACGAACGCGCACGTGATCATCGAGGCCCCACCGGCCGTCAAGAACCAGTCCGACCAGCCCGACACTTCTGGCCGGCCCGGCCAGCCCGGCGGTCACCTGGTCTGGCCGCTTTCGGCCAAGGGCGAGTCCAGGCTGCGCGCGCACGCCGGGCAGCTGCTCGCGTTCGCCGAGACCGCGACCGACGACGAGCTGGTCGCAGCCGGGCACAAGCTGACGAACCGGGCCGGCTTCTCGCACCGCGCGGTCGTGGTCGCCGCCGACCGTGACGAGCTGGTGAAGGCCCTCGCCGCGGTCGCCGCCGGCGAGACGCACGGCGCGGTGCTGACCGGCGTGGCCGCCGACGAGGTGCAGCCGGTGTTCGTGTTCCCCGGCCAGGGCTCGCAGTGGGTCGGCATGGCGGTCGAGCTGTACGAGAGCAACCCGGTGTTCCGCGAGCAGCTGCAGCGCTGCGACGAGGCGCTGCGGCCGTACACCGGCTGGTCGGTCGTTGCCGTGCTGCGCGCCGAGACCGGCGCCCCCGAGCTGGAGGGCACCGAGGTCATCCAGCCGACGCTGTTCGCGGTGATGGTGTCGCTGGCCGCGGTGTGGCGCTCGGTCGGCGTCGAGCCGGCCGCCGTGCTCGGCCACTCGCAGGGCGAGATCGCCGGGGCGTGCGTGTCCGGGGCGCTGGCCCTCGAAGACGCCGCCAAGGTCGTCGCGCTGCGCGCCCAGGCCCTGGTCAAGCTGCGCGGCACCGGCGGCATGCTGACCGTCTCGGCGCCCGCCGAGCAGGTGCGCGAGCGGATCTCCGCGTGGTCGGACCAGATCTGGGTCGCGGTCCACAGCGGCCCGAGCGTGACCGTCGTCGCCGGTGATGTCATCGCGCTCGACGAGTTCACCGCCCAGCACGGCGAGCAGGTCCAGATCCGCCGGATCGCCGTCGACTACGCCTCGCACACGCCGCACGTCGAGGCCATCCGCGAGGACCTGCTGGCCCGCCTCGAGCAGGTCAGCGCGCAGGCAACGGACATCACGGTCGGCTCGTCGCTGACCGGCGCCCTGATCGAGGCGACCGAGCTCGGCACCGAGTACTGGTACGAGAACCTGCGCAACCCGGTCCGGTTCGAGCAGGCGATCGGCGCTTTCAAAGAGTTCGACTCGCCGCTGTTCATCGAGGTGAGCCCGCACCCGGTGCTGCGCGGCGACATCGAGGACATCCGCGACGCGGCCGGCCTCGGCGGCGGCAGCTGCACCACGCTGCGCCGCAACCAGGGCGACTGGACCAAGTTCGTCACCTCGGTCGCCCAGGCGTACGCCCTGGGTGCGCGGGTCGACTGGGCCGCCGTGCTCGGCCAGGCGCCGCAGACCCGGGTCGAGCTGCCCACCTACCCGTTCGAGCGCCGCCACTACTGGGTCATCGACAGCGCGGCCGGCATCGGCGGCGCCGCCGGAGCCGGCATCGAGGGCTCCCGGCACCCGCTGCTGACCGCGGTCGTGGCCGGCGCCGACGACACGTTCGTGCTGACCGGCCAGCTTTCCGGCTCGACCGCGCCGTGGCTCGCCGACCACGCCGTGGAGGGCAACGTGCTGCTGCCCGGCGCCGCGTTCGTCGAGCTCGCCCTGCAGGCCGGCGCCGCCGCCGGCTGCGACCTGCTCGAGGAGCTGACCCTGGAGGCGCCCCTGGTGATGGCGCCGGCCGGGTCGGTCCAGCTGCAGATCACCGTCGACCGGCCCGACGAGCAGCAGCGCCGCGCGGTGACCGTGTTCTCCCGCGCCGGCGACGGCGAGTGGGTCAGGCGGGCATCCGGCTCGGTCGCGCCGGACGGCACGGCCGGTGCCGCCGCGTGCGACTGGGCGCGGACCTGGCCGCCGGCGGGCGGTGCCCCGGTCGACGCCGAGGGCGGCTACGAAGACCTCGCCGACCGCGGCTACGGCTACGGCCCGGCGTTCCGCGGCGCGCAGTCGGTGTGGCACTGCGGCGACGAGGTGTTCGCCGACGTCGCCGCCCCGGAGGGGGTCGACGTGACCGCCTTCGGGGTGCACCCGGCGGTGCTGGACGCCTCGCTGCACCCGATGGTGCTCACCGACACCACCGCGCAGCTGCGGCTGCCGTTCGTCTTCCGGGGCGTGCGGCTGGCCGCGACCGAGGCGGCCACGCTGCGGGTTCGGCTCGTGCCCTCGGGCGACGACGTCGCGGTCGAGGCGGCCGACGCCGCCGGCCGGCCGGTGTTCAGCGTCGAGTCGCTGCGGGTGCGCGCGATCCCCACGCAGTCGCTCGGTGCGGCGAAAGCGAGCGGACCCGCGCCGCACGGCGTGGACTGGGTCGAGGTGCCGGTCTCGACGGGCGGTGAGTCCCGGCTGGTGTACGTGGGCCGGCCGGTGCCCGGTCTCGACGGTTACCCGGACGTGGCCGCGCTGGCCTCGGCGATCGACGGCGGCACCCCGGCGCCCGACCTCGTGGTGTTCGGCTGCGCCGGCGCCGCAAGTGACGCGCCGGAGGCGATCCGGGAGCTGTCCGGCCGGGTGCTCGAGGTCGCGCAGGCCGGGGTGACCGACGACCACATCGCCGGCAGCGGC
>DASSUA010000375.1:0-2811 GCA_035707525.1 Pseudonocardiaceae bacterium | reverse complement strand
CCCCCCCACGGCCGCCAAGTCGCGGCTCACGGAGAGCATCACCTGGAACAGCGGGTGCCTGGCCAGCGAGCGCTCCGGGTTCACCGCCCCGACGACCTGGTCGAACGGGAGGTCCTGGGCGGCGAACGCGGTCAGGTCACGCTGCCGCACCCGCTCGACCAGTTCGCGGAACGTCGGGTTGCCCGATACGTCGGTCCGCAGCACCAGCGTGTTCGCGAAGTAGCCGACCAGGTCGTGGAGCGCGTCGTCGCCCCGGTCGCCGCTTGGCGCGCCGATCGGGATGTCGGTGCCGGCGCCGAGCCGGCAAAGCAGCGCGGCGAGCCCGGCCTGCAGCACCATGAACAGCGTGCTGCTCGTCTCGCGCGCCAGCCTGGCCAGCTTGCGGTGCAGGCCCGGCTCCCAGTCGAGGGGGATCGACGCGCCCCGGTACGACGCCACCGCCGGGCGTGGGCGGTCGGCCGGCAGCGCCAGCTCCGCCGGCAGCCCGGCCAGCTCGTCGCGCCAGAACCCGGCCTGCCGCGCGGCGAGGCTCGCCGGGTCGTCGGCGGTGCCGAGCCGGTCGCGCTGCCACAGCGTGTAGTCGGCGTACTGGACGGGCAGCTCGGCCCAGGACGGCGGCGATCCGGCGCACCGGGCGGCGTACGCGTGGCCGAGGTCGCGGCCCAGCGGGCCGAGCGACCAGATGTCGCACGTGATGTGGTGCAGCAGCAGGAGCAGCACGTGCTCACCGGATGGCAGCACGAACAGCCGGGCCCGGACCGGCAGCTCGGCGGTGAGGTCGAACGGGTGGGTCGCGCCGTCGCGCAGGTGCCGCTCGAGCTCGCCGTCCGCCACCTCGACGACCGGCAGGTTCCAGCCGCCGCGCACCGGGTCGACGACCTCCTGGCACGGCTCGCCGCCGATCTCCGGGAAGATCGTGCGCAGGCTCTCGTGCCGGTCGAGGACGTCGCACAGCGCCGCGTGCAGGGCGTCGCGGTCGACCCCACCGGCGAAGCGCAGCACCAGCGGCACGTTGTAGGTCGGGCTCGGCCCCTCGAGCTGGTTGAGATACCACAGGCCACGCTGCGGGTAGGACAGCGGCACGCGCTGCGACCGGACGGCCCGCCGCGGCGGCCCGGCACCCGCCGCGGCGTGCCGCATCCGACCGACCAGGCCGGTCACGGTCGGCGCCTCGAACAGGTCGCGCAGCGAGATGCTCGCGTCGAGCACCGCGCGCACCCGGCTGATCAGCCGGCCGGCGAGCAGCGAGTGCCCGCCGAGGGCGAAGAAGTCGTCGTCGACGTCGACGTCGTCGATCCCCAGGACCTCGCGGAACAGGCCGCAGAGGATCTCCTCCCGGGCGCCCCGGGTCCGCGGGATCGCCGCCATCGCGGCGGTGCCCGGCGATGCCACCGGCACCAGCGGCCGCGGCCGCGGCGCGCGTGCCACCGTGAGCTGCGGGTCGAGCAGCAGCGCATGCAGCAGCTCGACGAACATCGCGGCCAGCCCGTCGACCGTCTCCCGGAAGAAGCGGCCGGTGTCGTAGGTGATCTCGCCCTCGAGCACGCCGGCGTCGTTCACCAGCGTCAGCGTCAGATCGAACTGGGCGACGGGCCAGTCGAACGGCAGCGGGTCGACCCGCAGGCCGGGCAGCTCCCAGCCCTGCTCGAGTTTCACGCGGTTGTACACCAGCGCCGCCTGGAACAGCGGGTTCCTGGTGGTGTCGCGGGCCGGCCGGACCGCGGCCACGACCGACTCGAACGGGGTGTGCTGGTGCGTCAGCGCCTCCAGCACCGTGCGGCGGCCGCGCTCGAGCAGCTCGGCGAAGGTGTCGCCGGGGTCGACCGTCGAGCGCAGCACGATCGTGTTCTGGAAGTAACCGACCGTCTCGCCGAACCGGTCGTCGGCGCGGGTGGTCACCGGCGTGCCGATGGCGATCTCGGTCCGGCCCGTCCAACCCTGCAGCAGCGCCGCGAGCACCGAGTGGAACACCATGAACGCCGACATCCGGTGCCGCGTGCAGAACGTGGCGAGCAGGTCCGACGTGGACCGCGGGACGGTGAACCGGCGCCGCTCGCCGGTGAACAGCTCGGCCTGCGGTGCGGTCCGTTCCTGCGGCAGCACCTGCGGGCCCAGGCCCCGCAGCCGCTCGCGCCAGTAGGCGAGCCCGTCGCCGTCCGGACCGTCCTGCTGGCTCAGGCAGAAGTCGACGTACTCTCGCCCCGGCCCGATGCCGGGCAGCGCCTCCGGGTCGGCGTAGGCGATGCGCAGCTCACGGGCGAGCACGCTCGCCGAGGCCTCATCGAAGATGATGTGGTGGAAGGCGAAGGTGAGCGCGGACTCCGCAGGGCCGATCGGCACGACGTCCACCCGCCACAGCGGGCCCTCGGCGAGATCGAACGGCGCCCACGCCCGGCGCTCGGCCTCGCGGGACGCCGCCGCCAGCCCACCGGCGCCGGCCGCCCCGGTGGCCCAGCGCACAGTGACCTTCGGGGCGGTGGCCGGCGGGTGCACCAGCTGGACCGGTTCGCCGCCGGCCTCCTCGAACGTGGTGCGCAGCGCCTGGTGCCTGGCCAGCAGCGTGTCGACGGCCCGTTGCAGCCTGGCCGGCTCCAGGTGCCCGCGCACCCGCAGCGCGACCGGCACGATGTAGGCGGAGCTGCCGCGCGCCAGGCTGTACAGGAAGTAGATGCCCCGCTGCGACGGCGCGAGCGGGATCCGGGCGGCGCTCATAGGCTCAGCTCCACGTCGCGGTCGGTCAGCCACCGGTCCAGCTGCACGGTCAGGTCGACGCTGAGCCTGGTGATGCCCGACCGGGCGCCGAAGTCGGGC
>DASSUA010000374.1:0-2150 GCA_035707525.1 Pseudonocardiaceae bacterium | reverse complement strand
GGCTCGCCGGCCCGCGGCGTGCCGACGCCGGCCGTCGCGGGCGTGCCGGCCACCAGGACGGTTCCTTGCCGGCGTGCGGGGACGAGGATGGTCGCCGTCGCCGCCACGATCACGATCGCGGACGCGACGACCGCCACGATCGCGGCGATCCCGACGACCGCCGCGGGCAGCGCCGGTGAGGTGGGCGGCGGTTGGGCCGGCCCGGCCCCGGCGACCGCCGGGGCGCCGCTCAGCCGGCGGTGCGGGTCTTGCCGGCTCAGCCGGCGGTGCGGGTCTTGCCGGCTCAGCCGGCGGTGCGGGTTTTGCCGGCTCAGCCGGCGGTGCCGGACGGTGATCGTCGTGACGAGGCCCGTGGCCGAAGCGCCGATCGCCGCCACCAGTGTCACCAGCGCCCACGATGGTCCGTCGCGGCTCACCGCGAGCACGATCGACGGTCCGCCCGGCCCCCGATAGTCACCATGCAGCCGGTAGCGGCCGTCCGCCGGGGCGCGGAAGCCGTAACGGGCGGTGCCGGTGTAGCTGCCGACCGGGTAGGCGTGCTCGCCGGCGGCGGGCACCACCGGAACCGCGGCGCCGGACGGACCGGTCAGCCGGCAGCCGAAGCCGGGCATGGCGCGGGGATTGGACATCGCGTCGGCGGTTCCGGTCGGCGCCTCCGAGTAAACCGTGTACAAACCGGCGGCGAGGCCGAGCTGCGCCCGGCCCGGGACGACGAAGCGCGGCAGTGAATCAACGGTCGCGAGGAATGTGAGCGCCGACGCAATTCCCCAGGACGCCAGGCCCCCGAAGAACACTCCTACCGTCACGGCGACGCCGAGCAGCCAGGCCGGACGGCTCGGCCGGCCCAAATGATCGCATTTACCGGCAGCGGCAGTCATGTGAGTAGATCGAATGGTCAGGAAACGGCGGGTAGGAAAGTTATAACCCGCGCGGCGCGTGAATTGAAGCCCTTAGTTCGCGGTGAATCGCTCCGCTCGATTTTCCGATTCGGGCGCCTGCGCCAGGCAGCCGAGCGTGACGGCGACCACCATCGTGATCACCACGGTGCCGGTGATCAGCTCGGCCGGCCACCGCAGGCCGGCCGCGAGGTGCAGGCCGAGCAGGTGCCCGCTCCACACCAGCGCCGCGAGCAGCGCGCCCGCGATCGGCAGGCGCAGCAGGGCGTGGCGGCCCCGAACGGCGTCGAGCCGGAACATCGCCAGGTCGGCCAGGGCGGCACCGGCGAGCGCGCCGGCGGCTGCCGCGGTCAGGTCGGCCGGCAGCTCGTACATCAGGCACGGGAACAGGCCGACGGCCGCGACGATCCCGGTCGCCGTGCCCGGCGTGGCCCGCCGCCGGTGGGCCAGCAGCAGCGGCACCGCGAGCACGACGGTGCTCAGCAGGTAGGCGCCTATGCCGAGGGCGGCGGCCGTGTAGGTGGGCGAGCCGGTTACCTCTTCATAGGCCCTGGTCGGCACCGTAGACGCGAACGCCGACAGCGGCGTGAGGATGGCGGTGGCGAACACGGTCGCCAGGGCGAGCGACACCACACCGGCCGCGGCGCGAACGCCGCCCTGGCCGGTGGCCCACCACGACCGGGCCGGGCTGCTCAGCAGCAGGATCGCGCTGAAGGCCAGCAGCAGGTGCGACGGGCTGAACGCGATCTCCAGGGACGCCTCGATGCCGAAGATCGTGTGCCAGGCCAGGTCGGCCAGTCCGCCCGCCATGAACCCGACCGCGCCCAGCGCGCCGAGCGCGTAGCCGGCCGGCCAGCCGTCGCGCCACCAGCGCGGGGTGCTCGACCGCCGGCGCAGCGCGAGCCAGAACGTCCACGCCGCGAGCGCCGTAAAGCCCCCGTAGAGCATCGCGTGCCACGGGGTGAAGAACGACTCGATGGTGTCGATGATGTTGGCGTGGGCCCAGGCGTCGGTCTGCAAGCCGATCATCATCGTGCAGCCCAGCAGTGCGGTGATCAGGTCCTCGCGGGGGGTGCACAGGTAACGGGTCACCGGTGCGGCCTCACGTGGTCCGGCGATCGGCAGTTCGCTGGTCGTCATGGTGATCCCTCCGCGCCCCCCGTCGAGGTCCAGTTCTCCATCGTTTCCCCAGATCACCGCGCCGGATAGGCCCCGATCGGGGGGCGCTCGGGCGCGAAGGCGCGCCCCGGGCCC
>DASSUA010000373.1:0-15328 GCA_035707525.1 Pseudonocardiaceae bacterium | reverse complement strand
TCGTCGGCGAGCCGCCGCCACCGCCCGCCGGCGCCGAGCGCGGCCAGCTCGTCGATCCTGACCCGCAGCGCGGCCGACCGGTCGCTGACCGGCGGCAACGCCGTGTCGGCGATCTTCGCGCGCACGGCCGCGCGGGTACGGGCCAGCTCGGCCTCGGCGGCGCACAGCCGGTCGAGCTCGGCGCGCGCGCCGGCGAGGCGGCCGGCGAAGCCGTCGCGGACCCGGGCGATCCGCTTGAGCCGGTCGAGGAGGGCACCGGCCCTGGCCGGCAGCTGCTCACCGGCGTCGGCGGCGACCGTCAGGGGGTCGGCGGCCAGCCGCTCGCGCAGCGTGGTCACGTCGGCCTGCAGCCGGTCCAGCTCGGCGACCAGCTCCCGATCGCCCTCGCCCGACTCCAACGAGAGCTCCTCGGCCAGCGCCCTGGCCGCGCGCACCCGCTCCTGCGCGGGATCGACCCGGCGCACGACCGCCGACCAGACCGCCTCGACCTCGGCGACGACGGCGGTCACCTGGCCGAACGCGGCGTTCATCCGGTCGACCACGGTGGCCAGGCGCACGCGCTCGGCGAGCGCGGACGGCCCGGTCAGGCTGCGCCGCTGCAGCGGCACCGCCTCGTTGGACAGCACCACGGACTCGCCGCGCAGCAGCTCGGTCAGCTCGCCGAGCTCGCGCCGCGAGCGCAGCTGGTGCGCGCGTTCCACGGCGGCCCGGTAGGCGTCGAACTGCTCGTGCAGCACCGCCAGCGCCGTCTTGGCCGGAGCCCACCGGCGCGCCGTCTCGCCGTCCGGCGCCGTCCCGTCCAGCAGCAGCTGGCCCGGGTGGCTGTCGAGCTCGACGAGCGCCGCGGAGATCGCGGCCTGCTCGGCGTCGAGCCTGGCCAGCTCGGCGTCGGCCTGGTGCCTGGTCAGTTCCGGTCCGGTCATGGCTCGTTCCGGTACTCCGGCACAGGGGGTCGCGGCGGCGGTCCGAGAACGGCCAGGTGGCGCTGGTAAATCCGGGTCCAGGTGCCGTCCGAGACAATCCGTTCGAGCACCCCGTTGACGAACCTGACCATGTCCTGATTGGCGATCGGAACGCCAATCCCGTACGGCTCGGCGCCGAGCGCCGCCCCGGCGACGATCTTGGCGTACGGGTCCTGCTCGGCCATGCCGGCCAGGATCGTGTCGTCGGTGGAGATCGCGTCGACCTGCCCGAGCTGGAACAACACCAGGCAGTCCGACCAGTTCGCGACCTCGATCGGGATCGGTCGCGGCTGCGCGTTGGCGATGCGGTTGATCGAGGTCGAGTCCTTGGCCGCGCACACCTTCCGGCCGGCGAGGTCGGCGAGGCCGGTAACCGTGGAGCCGCGGTGCACGAGAATCCGCTGCGAGGACTCGAAGTAGACGGCCGAGAACTCGACCTCCTTGCGCCGCTCGCAGTTGATCGTGAAGGTGCGCACGACGACGTCGACGTCGCCCGCCTTGAGGGCGGGGATGCGCTGGGCCGAGGTAAGGATCCGGAACTGGATCTTCTGCGCATCGCCGAAGATCGCCAGCGCGAGCTGGCGGGCGATGTCGACGTCGAAGCCGGACAGCTCGCCGCTGAACGGGTTGCGGTAGCCGAACAGGTAGGTGTTCTGGTCCACACCGGCGATCAGGTACCCGCGCTGCTGGATCCTGGCCATGGTGCTGCCGTCGGGCATCTGGCCGGGCGGGGGCAGTGCGCCGGCCGGGCGCAGGCTCTTCGTCGGGTCGCAGCTGGTGTCCTGGCCGGGCTGCGGCGGGGTCTCGGTCAACGTCCGCGCGCCGGCCGGGGTGCGCGGGGTCAGCTCGACCCGGTTGGCTTCCTGGTCGGACGAGCCGCCGCAACCGGCCGTCACCGCGAGGACGGCGGCGAACACCAGGACCGCACCTCGACGCTGCAAACTACCGTGGCGCCTCATAGGTACTCCCGCAGCCGTTGCCACGTTCCCCAGGCCGCGCCGGTCGCCGCCACGACGGTCAGCACCACGATGCCACCGGCCAGCCCGGTCAGCGCGTCGCGGGCGTCCCCGGCCTCCTCGTTGAACGCCTGTTCGGCGAGCCGGTACGCCTCATCCAGGTCGGCCTCGAGGCGGGCGAAGGCGCTGCCGGCGCTGTTGTCGTCCGGCGAGATCGCCAGCGCGACCGCTTCGTTGTACTGGCCACCGTCGTCGAGCCCTCGCAGCTCGTCGTGCACCTCGCGCCAGGCCACCACGTTCCCCGCCGCGGAGTCGATCTCCGCGCGCACCGCGTCGTCGGTGGTCAGCGCGTACGCCCGGCCGAGCAGGCTGTCGCGGTCGTCCGGGCCGCCGAGCGAGTCCATGACCTGTGCGTAGTGCTCCTGGTAGGCCGAGCCGGCGCCCCGGGCGACCAGCGTGAGCGTCTCGTCGGCCCGGGCCTGCCTTGCCGCGACGCTCGCCTGGGCCAGCACCTCCATCTGCGCCGAGCCGCGGCGGATGCTGTCGTCGAGTCCACCGAGCTGGCTCGAGACGGCGATCACCGACCACAGCAGCCACACCGCGACGGCCCCGGTCGCCACCGCCAGGCCCACATTGAGCAGCCGGTTCGTGCGCCTGGTCAGCCACAGCTGGACGGCCACCAGCCCGGCGAGCACGAGCAGCCCGAACAGCAGCGCGGTCACCGGGAAGTCGTCGGCCGCGTCCACGTCGGCGGCCTGGCTGGCCGCCTCCACCCGGTACAGCTCGCTGGCCGCCGGCAGCAGCCGCTCGCGCATCAGGCTGGAGGCCTCGCGCAGGTAGGCCGACCCGACCGGGAGGCCCTGCCGGTTGTTGGCCCTGGCCGTCTCGACCAGGCCGACGTACACCGGCACCTGGGTGGCCAGCTCGGTGATCGGCACCGCGGTCTGCGCCGCCGAGCCGCGGGCCGCGACCGCGAGCGCGGTCTGCGCCCGCACGATCGCGTCGTCGTAGCGCTGCCGCACGTCGGCCGGCTCCAGCCCGCCGGACAGGAACGCCCGGGAGGCCGTGGCGTCGGCGTCCGAGAGCGCCCCGTGCAGCTCCTGGGCGGCGGTCGCGCGCGGCTCACTCTGGCCGATCAGGTGGTGCATCGCGCCGGAGCGCTGCGCGATCCCGACCGCGGACAGCGTCCCGGTCAGGATGATCATCAGCAGCAGGGCGAGACCGGCCAACCCGATCCGGCCGGGGGTCGTGTCGGACACCCGGCGTAGCCGGTCGACCCGCTCGTCGACCATCCGCCGCAGCGGCTGCGATCCACTAGTAGCCGGCGCGGCGGGAGTAACCGTCATCAGCCCACCTCCCGCTGGCGGGCCGGCTGCCGCAACGCCCCGCTACTTCCATCCTGCCCGAACCGACCGCCGCCCGTCAGCCGGTTTCGGTCACGGTTCGCCACTCCAATGGCGGTCGCAATCCCCTGCTATCCCCCGAATGCCACCTCAAGTTGCTACTTTGTGAGGTCCTCACCGGGCCATCCGGTGTGTTTAGGGTGCACAGCTCACCAACCCCCGGAGCACAGAGGACGACGCATGCCTTCACTGCGTAACTGCCTGGCGCTGGTTGCGTGTTCAGCGGTCGTTGTGACGCTGTTCGCGCCGCCGGCCGCAGCCGCCAGACCGGATCCGGACCCGCCTGCGCCACCAATCCCCCAGCGCTACCTCGACCAACCGATCAGCTGGTCGGTCTGCCCGTTCGACAGCACTGTCAAGCAGCTGTACCCGCCGGCGCCGACCACCAACTGCGCAACGGTCATGGTCCCGATGGACTGGAACGCCCCGGACGCACACCCCGACATCAGGCTGCGCATCGCCTACAGCCGGGCCACCGGCACCTCGCGCGGCCTGATGGCCAGCAACCCCGGCGGCCCCGGCGGCGCCGGGCTGACCCTGTCGGCCGCGCTGGCGATCGACAAGCCGCAGCTGTTCAGCGACTACGACCTGCTGGGCTTCGACCCGCGCGGCTTCGGCCAGAGCCAGCGGCTGCAGTGCCTGACCACGACCGAGGAGCTCGCGGCGCTGCCGACCACGCCGGACTACAGGGAGCGCACGGCGCAGACCCACGCGACCGAGATCGCCGAGGCCCAGCTGCTGGCCAGGGCGTGCAACGCCACCGAGTTCGGCCAGTTCGTCTCCAGCCAGCAGACCGTTTACGACATGGAGTTCCTGCGCGCGCTGCTGGGCAGCCGCCTGCTGAACTTCATCGGCTACAGCTACGGCACCTGGCTCGGTGGCTGGTACGCCGACACCTACCCGGGCAACGTCGGCCGGTTCGTCCTGGACTCGAACATGGACTGGGTCCACACCCAGTGGGCCAACGTCAACTTCGACCCGTTCTCGTTCCAGCGCCGCCGCGACGCGCAGCTGCTGCCATGGATCGCCAGGCACGCCGACCAGGTCACCGGCAACCTCGGCACCACCCCGCAGCAGGTGCTGGCCAACTACGACGCGATCCGGGCCAGGCTCGTGGAGCTGGTCAAGGCCGGCACCAGCTCGGTTCGCGGTGACGGCATGGACGGCAACGTCGCCAGCGCCATCTACGGCAACATCCGGTTCATCCGGGCGCTGCTGGACGTCCTGGTCCACCAGGAGTACGTCAACGCCCCATCGGCCTCGGGCGAGATCGAGCTCGCCCACGTCGACCAGGCCTGGGCCCGGCTGGCCCCGGCGCTGCAGCAGTACGACACCCTCGCCGCGATCAGGGCCAGGTACGGCGTCTCGGCCCCCGCCGCCCTCGACGCGTCGACGGCCGTCGTCACGCCGAGCCGGGCGATCGCCGACGCCCGCGCCGCGTCCGCCGGCCTGCCCGGTGACGCCGTGGTCAACCTCGGCTCGATCGGCACCACCGTGCGCTGCAACGACACCGCGTGGGACGACGACCCGCACTTCTACACCCACGAGGCCGACAAGCAGACCGCGCGCTACCCGTTCTTCGGCTACCTCAACGGCGTGCCGATGTGCGCGTTCTGGCCGCACGCGCCGCAGGACCGGACGCTGGACCTGACCGGCTCGCCGCGCATCCTCATGATCAGCGGTGAGGTCGACCCGGCGACCGCGTACGAGGGCGCCGTGCGCACCCATGAGGCCACCGCCAGGGTCACCCGGCTGGTGGGCATCGACGATGAGGGCCAGCACGGCCAGTACATCGGCTCGGCGTCCGCGTGCGCCGAGCAGTTCGGCGATCGCTTCGTGTTCGCCGGCGAGCTGCCGCCGACCGACCAGGTGTGCGGCACCTCGCCGCTGCCGGAGGACGCCTCCGTCTATCCGGTGATCGGCCCGGTCGACGGCAACGGCGTCCGGCTGCCGAAGGACAAGGCCAAGAAGGCCAACCCGGCCCTTCAGGCACTGCTCGACCAGATCGCCGGTAGCTCACTGGGCTGACCGGCGACAACAACCGTGGGGCTCCCGGGCGCTGTGACGCTCGGGAGCCCCACGGTCGTCTTCAGCTCAGGCCACGTAGGACGCCTTGCCGTCGAAATGCCCTCCAACGGATGAACGTGGGCCTATCTTGCCGCCTAACGCGATGGCCGGCTGGTACGGCTGGGCCATCCGGGGTACCCGGACCCGGCTCCCGCCCGGACGAGGGAGGCAGCACATGGCACGACACCGAGCGCGACACTTGCGGACACCTCGGTCGCTGCTCGCCCTCGCGCTCGCCCCGCTCGCCATTGCCGTTGGTTCCCTCGCCGCCGTGAACTGGCCCTCCCGCGATGCCGCGCAGCCACCGCCCTCGCCACCGTGCTCGAACACCCTGCGGGTGGTGACGGCCGCCTCGTTCGCGCCCGTCCTGGCGACGCTCTCGCCCGAGCTGGAACGGGCCGAGGACTGTGTGCGGCTCGACGTGTCGGTCGCCGACGGCCGGACCGCGGCAACCAGGGTCGGCGAGCTCGGCGCACACGTCTGGATTCCGGACGACACGTCGTGGGCCGGCACCGCCGGCGCCCTGGCGCTGGCCCCGGACGAGGCCCGCGCAGTCATCGCCACCAGCCCCATTTACCTGGTGACCGACCCCGAGACGGCGAACCGGGTGACCGACGCCGGCGGCTCCTGGCTCGGCCTGGCCGGGCTCGCCGCCAGCGGCGACGTCAAACTGGTCCTGCGGGATCCGGCCGGCTCCGGCGACGGGATGCTGGCCGCAGGCGCGCTGGGCGAGGCCGTCTGGATCGACGCCGGCATGGACGCCTCGGCGCGGGCGCTGTCCGCGGCACTGCCCAACACCAGAACCGCCAGCGGCGTCGCTTTGCCCAACGCGCCCGGCGAGGTGGGCCTGGTCCCGGAGTACGCGCTGCCGCCCGCGCTCGCCGCCCGAGAATCGCCGCTGGTCAGCCTAGCCCTGACGGACCACACCGCGCTGCTGCGCTACACGTGGCTGCCGACCGCCGACGCCGCCGCCGATCCCGTGGTGGCCGGCGCCATGACCCGCACCCTGGAGTTCCTCCTCGGCCCGCAGGGGGCCGACCACCTGGAGGCCGCCGGGCTGCGGGCGGATGGCGGCGAACCGCCGTCGACCGCGACCAACGCCGGTCTGCCGGACGTGACGGCCGCCGCCCTGGAGGTGCTCGGCCCGCACCACGTCGAGCACGTCTTCGCCACCTGGTACGTCGCCGACCGGCGCTGCGACCTGCTCGTCGTCATCGACGTCTCCGGATCGATGGCCCGCCCCGCCGGCACCGGCGGCCGCCCGGTCATCGACCTGGTGCGGGAGGGCACCGACCAGCTCGGCCGGCTGCTACCGGACGACTCGCAGCTCTCGGTCTGGGAGTTCGGCTCGCAGCTGCAACCGCCTTCGGACCATCGCGTCCTGCTGCCGCGAGGCCCGCTCACCCCCGAACACCGCCAGGCCCTGACGCGCGTCACCGGGGCGATGACCGCCAAACGCACCGGCACCGGCCTCTACGACACGCTGCTCGCCGCCTACCAGGCGGCCCGCGACGGCTTCCGGCCCGGGGTGCCCAACCACGTGCTGCTGTTCACCGACGGCCGCAACCAGGACGACCCCGGTTCGATCACCGCCGAGGGGCTCGGCCAGGCGCTCATCTCCGCCAGCGATCCCGCGCGCCCGGTGCAGCTGACGGTCGTCACCTTCGGCCCGGAGCCGCAGACCGACCTGCTCCGGTCGATCCTCAAGCCGGTCGGCGGCTACGTCGACCCACTGACGACGGCGGACGAGATCGATGCCGTGTTCATCCACGTGGCCGCCGGTGGCCTGCACAGCTAACGCCGCAACGTGCACCCTCCCCGGCCCCCCGCCCCCCCGCCCCCCGCCTCCAGGTGGCACTTGGGGAGCTCCAGTTTCATATGCGCAACTAAAGCTCCCCGAGTGCCAGTCGGTCACGGAATCAGGGCGCCTTGTTCTGGTGGGCGGTTTGTGCATCGTTGTGTCGGGTGCGCGGTGGGAGATGCCGATGTCGACTCGTGCCGTCCAGGCCGGTCCCGCTGGGCTCCGGTCACCGATGGTATGCACTTGGTCGCGGCGGGCACGGGACTTGGGCCGCACGACCGGCCGGCGACCGTAGCCGGCCCACGCTGGGCGCCAATTCCGTTCAAGATCACCGAAAGTGTGGGGCTACCATGCACTTTCGCGCCCGCACTGCATGGTGAGCTCACACTTTCAGTGATCTCGACCGCTTGCTGGCCGATCGCGTGATGAGCTGCACCCGTCCCGCCCACCGGTCCCGGTCAGTAGTGGCCACCGGTAAACGCTCCGGCACATCGCGGGTGATCACCGGCAGCCGGAGGGGCTCATGATCACCGTTTCGGTGCCGTGAGCCGCGCTGAGCGCGGTTGGTGGCACCGAAACGGCGACGGGTGGGGCTCTTCTGGGGGGATGGGTTCGGCGGCGTGGGTCGGTGCTGGGTGCAGTGCTGGGTGCAGTGCTGGGTGCAGTGCTGGGTGCAGTGCTGGGTGCGGGGGTGGCGGGAAGCTTGGATATCGCTTTGCGGGGTGATGTGACTGATTGGTCAACTGGACGGTGTGCCGTTGACCAATCGGTCACGGGAAGCTCGGGGGTCTGTCGTTCTTGGTCGTCGGTGGGCGAAGGGCGGCAGCTTAATGATCACCGCTTAATGATCACCGCTTAATGATCACCGCCGCCGAGCGGTGCCCGCAGCGATGGTGAAGTCACTGCGGGGCAGGTGATCTTTCCCTGGTGGCGGCGTGGCGCGCAGCAGGGGCGGGTATCCCACGGCCCGAACCGGGGAGCAAGGGGGCACGCGGTGGCCGGCACGATCCACGACGTCATCGACCGGATGCGCGCGATCGCCGAGACGACCGTTCCCGGTGACGGCGTCGGTTACTTCAACGGGGTCTACCTGCGCACCACCCGGGCGATCCTGGATCGGCTCGGCACCGGGTTCTTCGAGGACGACGGCTTCGTCGAGCGGTTCGACGTCGTGTTCGCCGACCTGTACTTCGCCGCGATCGACGACGCCGCCGCCGGCCGGCGGCTCGATGCCGCGTGGCGGCCGCTGTTCACCCGCCGCGCCGACCGCCGGGTGCACGCGCTGCAGTTCGTCGTCGCCGGCATGAACGCGCATATCGGACACGACCTCGAGCTCGCCGTCGTGCGGATCTGCGCCGCCGAGGGCACGCACCCGCTCTCCGGTTCGATCCCCGACGACTTCCACCGGATCTCCGACGTGCTCGAGGCGATCGAGTCGCAGGTCCGCCTGTCGCTGCTCACCGAGGCGGAACGCGAGCTCGGCCGGCTCTTCGAGCCGCTGGCGCACCTCGTCGGCAGCTGGAGCATCGCCAGGGCCAGGCAGGGCGCCTGGATCCGGGCGCAGATTCTGTGGCAGTTGCGCGACACGGCTCTGTTCGACCAGGCCGTCGCCATCAGCGCGAGCACGGTCGGCATGACCGGCCGGCACCTGCTCACCCCGCTGCTGCCGGCCGACCGCTGAGGGTCCGGTTCGGAGCGCCGGCCCCAGGGTGCTTGACAAGGCCGGTAATAGTGATCGTCAACATTTAGATCGCCGAAAGGAAATCTGGTGACCGCTAGCGCCGAGGATGTCGCCGCGCTCACCCGTGCGCTGCTGCGCAAGGCCACGTCACTGGCCGGGGCGTACGCCGCCGGTTCCGGGTTGAACCCGACCGACCGGCGGGCGCTGCAGCTGCTGGACGAGCTGTCCGGCGAGCCGGTCACCGTCGGTGCGCTCGCCACGCGCCTGGGGCTCTCCCCGGCGGCGACCACCGCCCTGGTCGACCGGCTCGTCGGCGCCAACCTCGTCGAGCGCGTCCGGGACCTGCCGGACCGGCGCCGGATCAGAATCCAGCTCACCCCGGCCGCGCGGCGACTCGGCGCCGCGCACCTCGCCCCGGTCGGTGCCCGCATCCGCACCGCCGTCGCCGCACTCTCCCAGCAGGACGCCCAGGTGGTCGCCGGCTACCTGCGCGGAGTCATCGGCGACGACTGACCGCTCGCCGGGATACACTCATCGATGAGTGTTTCATCGTTGAGACCATCATGAGGTGTGGTGAGCGGGTTCATCGGGCGAGAGCGCGAGCTGGCGCTGCTCGATCGGGCACTCGGCAAGGTGAGGGCGGGCGGCCGAGCCGGCCGACCGGGACGGGCAATGCTCATGCGCGGCCGGCGCCGGGTTGGGAAGTCGCGGCTGGTTGAGGAATTCGTCGAGCGGGCGGGCGTGCCGCACGTGTTCTTCACCGCGTCCGCGCAGCCAACCAAGGAAGCGGATCTTCGCCTGTTCGTCGAGGCCGCTGCCAGCTCCGACCTTCCGGGCGCGGACGTGTTCCAGGGCCAGACTCCGACGTCGTGGGATGCGGCCCTGCGACTCCTCGCGGCCGCTTTGCCACCCGATCAACCGAGCGTGGTCGTGCTGGACGAGATGCCCTATCTCATCGGCAACGACGCCGGCTTCGAGGGGACGTTGCAGAAGCTCTACGACCGGGAGCTTTCTCGCCGGCCCGTGCTGCTGCTTTGCATCGGCTCCGACCTCGCGATGATGGAAAGGCTCAACGAGTACGGCCGCCCGTTCCACCAGCGCGCGACCGAGATGGTGGTGCCCGCGCTCAATCCCGCGGACGTGGCCGCCATGCTCGGACTGCCACCGGCCGAGGCGCTGGACGCCTATCTGATCACCGGGGGTCTGCCGCTCATCCTTGACGAGTGGGCGAATGGCGCGTCCGTGACCGAATACCTGACCGAGGCCGTCGACGATGCCACTTCGGCGTTGCTGGTGAGCGCGGAACGGGCGCTGGCCGCCGAGTTTCCCGTCGAGGCGCAGGCACGCCGGGTTCTTGGCGCGATCGGGTCGGGCGAGCGGGCCTACTCACAGATCGGACGGGCGGCCGGCGAGCTTCCGCACGCGTCGTTGGGCCGGGCGCTGCAGCAGTTGACGGCCAAGCGGCTGGTCGAGGCCACCGTGCCGCTGTCGACCCGGCCGTCCCGGGAGACCAGGTACGCCGTCACCGATCCGTATCTGCGGTTCTGGCTCACGTTCCTCGGTCCGCACCTCGACGAGATCGAAAGAGGCCGCGGTGACCTCGCGCTGCGACGGATCCGGTCGTCCTGGACCAGCTGGCGCGGCCGGGCGATAGAACCGGTGGTCCGAGAGGGACTGCGGCGCCTGGCCCCAGGATTGCTCCCGGCCGGAACCAACGCCATCGGTGGCTACTGGACGCGGACCAACGATCCGGAAATCGACATCGTCGGGGCGGACCGGGAACCCGTCGCAAAACGCATCACGGTCGTCGGCTCGGTCAAATGGCTGGCATCGCGGCCGTTCGATGGCCACGACCTGGCCAGGCTGGCCGTCCACCGATCCCGCTTGCCGGGCGCGGAGACCGACACACCCCTGCTCGTCGTGAGCCGAGAAGGCACGGCCGTCGGCGGGGTGCTCGCCGTCGGCCCCGACGAGCTGATCACGGCATGGGGGCGCTGACCGGCTACTCGGGATAGATCGCCTCGCCCTGCCAGAAGTACCACTTGTAGCCCCACGGATCCGTCACGTGGAACGTGCGCGGCCCGTAGGCCTCGTCCTTCGGCGGATCCGCCTCGACCCCGGCGGACCGCACCCGCTCGTACTGCTTGTCGACGTCGTCGACACCGACGATGAGCAGCGCGCCGGGGCCGTCGTCGGGACCGGGCGCGCGGCCGGTCAGGTGCACCGTCGCCGGACCGACCTCGATCTCGGCCTCCTCGACCTTGCCGTCGACGACCATGCGCCGCGTCGCACCGAACCCGAGGACCCGGGCCAGCCAGTCCAGGGCCGCGCCGGCGTCCTCGTAGTAGAGGTAGGGACTGATCTTCAAGAACGTCAACGGAAACTCCTCAGGTAGTTGCGGTACCAGTCGAGCAGCAGGCGCCAGCCGTACCGGCCGACCTGCTCGCGCTCCGCGGGCGGCACCCGGTCGAGCCCGCGATGTTCGAGCGTGACCCGGGTGCCGGCGCCGTGCGCGGCGAACGTCACCTCGACCTCGGTGCCCCGGCCGTCGACGAAGATCAGGCGGCGGCCCGGTTCCCAGGCCGTCACCCGGCCCATCTCGCGGCCCTCGCCGGTCCGCGCGTCGTGGACGTCCAGCAGGCGCCCGCCGACGTGCGGCTCGAACCGGATCGCGACGGTGCGCGTGACGTCCGGCATCGTGTGCTTGTCGATCACGTACCACTGGTCGATCTCGGCGGTGAACACCTCGAAGGCGGCGCCCGGCGCCACCTCCACGTCGACGCTCACGCTGACCGACCTCATCGCTCGGCCTGCCTCTTGAACGAGGCCAGCTGATTCGACCAGTAGGCCTGCACCTGGTCCAGCCACGCCTGCAGGGCGACCAGCCGAGCCGCGCTGAGCCGGTAGGTGCGGGCCCGCGCGTCCTGGTCCGACGAGTCGACCTCGACCAGCCCCGACTCGCGCAGCAACCGCAGGTGCCGGCTCATCGCCGGCCGGCTCATCCCGACCCGCTCGGCGATCTCGCCGGCCCGCATCGGCCGCACCGACAGCAGTTCGACGACCAGCCGCCGGGCCGGCTCCGCCAGCACCGCGAAGGTCTCGTCCACCTCGCTCAACTCGTTCACTTCGTCCACCTCGTTCACAACAGCGTTAATCATTCACGTGACTGTGAACTTGTCAAGTCGGGTAATACTGCGACGCGTGTTCGCCCCCGTCCTGCAGACCGCCGTCTACGTCCGCTCCGCCGACCGCAGCCGCGTGCTGCTCATCCATCGCAACAAGGACCCCGGCGACATCCACCACGGCAAGTACCTCAGCCTCGGCGGTCACGTCGAGCCCGGCGAGGACGTGCTCACCGGCGCTCGACGCGAGGCGTTCGAGGAGTCCGGCCTCGAGGTCCGCGCCCTCGAGCTGCGCGGGACCATGCTGTGGACCGGGTTCGGCCCGCGACGCCAGGACTACCTCTGCTTCATCTTCCGCGCCGACGAGTTCACCGGTACCCCGCACGGCGGCAACGACGAGGGAACCCTGGAATGGGTCCCGCTCGACGGGCTTGCCAGCCGCCCCATGTGGGACAGCGACCACCTGTGGCTGCCGATGGTCTTCGATGAGATCCCCCGGCCGTTCTTCGGCGTGATGCCCTACGACGGCGACCGCATGCTCGACTGGTCCTACCAGCGGTGACACCACTTTCGTCGGTCAAGGATCACCTTAGGGCGGATCGCCAACCGGCTGGTTTACACCGCCGGGTCGTAGCCGTCACGATTGAACCCTCCCCGGTGGGGCCGCCCCCGATCGTGGCGGCCCCACCGCCATCCTTGGGACGGTGAGCTCGAGGTGACGGCGGTGACCTGGTCGGCCGGTGTGCGCCGGGCGCTGGCCGTCGTGGCCCACCCCGACGACGAGTCGTTCGGCCTCGGTGGCCTGCTGGACGAGCTGGTACGCCGCGGCGCCGAGGTCTCGGTGCTGTGCTTCACCCACGGCGAGGCCTCGACCCTGCACGGGTGCGATGGTGGGCTGGCGGCCGTGCGGGCCGCCGAACTGGACGCCGCGGCGGCCATCCTCGCCGTGTCACAAACCCGGCTGCTGGACTATCCCGATGGGGCTCTGTCGCGGATCCCGGTCCCGGAGCTGGCGGCGCGGGTGCGCGAACTCGCCGGCGAGCTGCACCCCACCCACCTGATGGCATTCGACGAGGGCGGGATCACCGGGCATCCCGATCACGTACAGGCAACCAGGGCCGCGCTGGCCGCCGCGTCCGAGCTGAACCTGCCGGTGTTCGGTTGGGCGCTGCCGCAGGCCGTGGCGAGCGCACTGAACACCGAGTACGGCACGTCGTTCATCGGCCGGCCGGACCATCAGATCGACTGGGAGCTCACCGTCGACCGCGGCCGCCAGCGGCGGGCCATCGCCGCGCACCGGAGCCAGTCGACCGGCAATCCCGTGCTACTGCGGCGGCTGGAGTTGCTCGGCAACCGCGAACACGTGCGCATACTGAGGATCCGCGACCAGGCAAGGGGCTGAACGTCCCGGCAGTGGGAGCCGATGGGCCGCATCCCGGGCGGGCCGCCGGCGACCACTATGAGGTCCTTCGCGGTGGAAGGAGCGCTCCCGTGGGCACCGCTGCAATCCTGGACGAGATCGACACTTCCCCGATGCTGCAACGGATCCGGGACGGCCTGCTCGGGGAGGACGAGGTCCTCGACGGCCCGTACGGCCCCCGGCGGATCACCTACGCCGACTACACCGCGTCCGGGCGCGCGCTGGAGTTCATAGAGGACTTCATCCGTCGCCACGTGCTGCCGCGCTACGCCAACACCCACACCGAGAGCTCCGGAACCGGGCTGTGGACGACCAGGCTGCGCGAGCAGGCGCGCCGCGTCATCCGGGACAGCGTCGGCGGCACCGAGGACGACCTGGTGATCTTCTGCGGATCGGGGGCCACCACCGCGGTCAACAAGCTGATCGCCATCCTCGAGCTGCGGCTGCCGGCCCGCGCGGACCGGCGCTTCGCCGTGCCCCAACTGATCCCGGCCAGGCGGCGGCCGGTGGTGTTCGTCGGCCCCTACGAGCACCACTCCAACGAACTGCCCTGGCGGGAGTCGATCGCGGACCTCGTCGTGATCGACGAGGACGCCGACGGGCACGTCGACGTTACCCACCTGCGCCGCGAGCTGGCGCGGCATGCCGATCGCCCGCTGCTGATCGGCAGCTTCTCCGCGGCGTCCAACGTCACCGGCGTGCTCACCGACGCCGACGGCATCGCCGCGCTGCTGCACGAGTTCGGCGCGCTGTCCTTCTGGGACTACGCCGCCGCGGCACCCTACGTGCCGATCAGGATGCGGGCGAGTGCGCCGGGCCGCGGCGACCACAAGGACGCGATCTTCCTGTCGCCGCACAAGTTCGTCGGCGGGCCGCAGACGCCCGGGGTGCTCGTCGTGCGCAGGGAACTGGTGACCAACCCCGTACCGACCGTGCCCGGCGGCGGCACCGTCGCCTTCGTCGACCCGCTGGGCCACCGCTACCTCGACGATCCCGTCGCCAGGGAGGAGGGCGGCACGCCGGCCATCGTCGAGTCCATCCGCGCCGGCCTGGCCTTCGCCGTGAAGGACGCGGTCGGCACCGAGCTCATCCAGGCCCGCGAGCAGCGGCTGTGGCGCCACGCGCTGGACAGGTGGTCGAGCCACCCCGGCATCCAGATCCTCGGCAACCACAATGCCGACCGGCTGTCCATCGTGTCGCTGCGCATCCGCTGCGGCGACCACTACCTGCACCACAACTTCGTCGTCGCGGTGCTCAACGACCTGTTCGGTATCCAGGCTCGCGGCGGCTGCTCGTGCGCCGGCCCGTACGGTCACCGCCTGCTGGCGATCGATCCCGAGCACTCCCATGCCTTCGAGCACGAGATCGTGCGCGGCTGCGACGGCATCAAACCCGGCTGGGTGCGGATCAACTTCAACTACTTCATCACCGACACCGTCCGCGACTACCTCATCGACGCGGTCGAGCTGATCGCCACCCACGGCCACCGGCTGCTGCCGGACTACCTGTTCGACCCGCGGACGGGCCTGTGGCGGCACCGGAACATGGCGGCGATCCCCGTCGATCTCCCCGACCTCAGGCAGGTCGCCGCCAGCGGGCCGGCCACGACCGCCGGCGCCCGCCTCGGCGAGGAGGCCCTGCGCGACCACCTCACCGCGGCCCGACGCATCCTGGCCGCCTACCCCGACGGGATCGACCACGGTGCCACCGGGCTCGACGAGGCATTCGAGGCACTGCGCTGGTTCCCGCTGCCACCGGCGTGTCTGGCCGGCACCTCGTCCAGCCGGGCGGCCTGCACCAGCAACGCCTCGGCCAGTGCCCATGCCTCCGCTGCCGTCAGGCTCACCAGCACGGCGTCGTCCCCGCCCTGAACCGGACCGATCCGCAGCGTCACGCGACCGATCGGCCGCGCCGCC
>DASSUA010000372.1:0-4062 GCA_035707525.1 Pseudonocardiaceae bacterium | reverse complement strand
CGGCGTCCTGCGCCGTGGTGAGCAGGACGACCGGCTCGGACTCGGCCAGCCGGGCCAGCTTCCCGGCCTCCGGCACGGGCTCGGCACCGCACGCGGCGGCGGTCTCGGGGGCGACGGTCGGGTCGGCGAAGACGGCGGCGGCGCCGCGCAGCGCGGGCACGGCGGCCGCCGGCAGCATCGGGCCGAGCTCCTGCGCCAGCACGACGACCGCGCAACCCGGGTGCAGCCGGTGCGCCATGCCGGTCAGCTGTCCGGCTGCTCGACCGAGACCGTGGTGACCAGCCGCTCGCCGTCGGTCTGGGTGGCCTCGAGGCTCACCTGCTCCCACACCCCGTAGCGCGGGTTGAGCTCGACCTCGGTGTCGGCCATGAGCGCCGCCATCATGCGGAAGCCGATGGCGGACATCAGCGACTGGTCGACGCTGCCTTCCTCGACGACGTTGGGCGAGTTGTCGCGGGGCGCGTCGCTGTCGCGCTCACCGATGTAGATGACCCACCAGCCGCCCTGGCCACCGGCGGCGTACACCACGACGGTGCCGGCCGGCACGGCGAACAGCGGCGAGTGCGCCGCGGTGCTCGGATCGGCCGCGACCGACAGCTTCTCGTTGGCGAACGCCTGCAGGCCGCCGGCGATATCGGCCTGGATGATCTCGTCGACGCCGTCCGGGTCGGAGGCGATCCGGTTGGCCTTGTCCAGCGCCTGGTTCCGGTTCTCGGCCTGGGTGGCGTCGAACCTGATCTCGGTCGAGTCGTAGTACTTGCGGGCCAGCTCCAGCGCGATGAGCTGGTCGCGCACGCGCTCACGGATCGTCGTCTCGTCGTAGAGCAGCCACTCGGTGCCCGGCGTCTTGGCCAGCGCCTCGACCGCCTGGGCCGGTCCGCCGAGCTCGTCGAGCAGCTCGTTGACGCGCTCCTCGTCGATGTCGAGCTTCTCCCGCTGCGCGACCTGCAGCAGCAGCGCATGCCGGACGGCCTCGGTGACGACCTTGCGGCCGATGTCGTCGAGCTGCTCGCTGGCCCTGGCGCGCTCCTTGCGTTCGCGGTCGGCGACCACCCGGTCGAACCAGTCCTGGACCGACTCCAGCGAGACGGTGGTGTCGCCGACGATCGCCGCCGTTCCCACCTGGCTGGGGGCGGCGGCGCACCCACTCAGCAACCCGCCGGCCACGACGACGGTGGCGAACGCAACGGGGGCGAACGCAGCTGTGGCACCACGACGCATGAGAGCTACCTTCTCACGCGGTACCGACAGCCGTTCACCTGGGGCGACCGCCCATCCGCCTCAGCGACCGGACTGGGCCGCCGCGACCGCGGGTGCCGGGGCGAGGTCGTCGAGCAGCGCCGTGCACCAGGCGAGCAGGTCCGCGTCGCGCATCGGGGCGCCGCCCAGCCGGTTGCCCGCTACCGGCCGCGGCACCGACACGACCTGGGCGGCCGCCTTGTACACCGCGCGCGGGTGCAGCCGGCGCAGCCGCACGAGCTTGGAATCCGGCAGCTGCAACGGAGCGAACCGGATGGACGAGCCCTGCAACGAGACCTCGGTGACCCCGTGGCGCCGGCAGGCCTGGCGGAAGGCGGCGACCCCGAGCAGGTTGCGCACCGGCACCGGCGGCTCGCCGTAGCGGTCGGTCAGCTCCTCGACGACGGCGTTCAGGTCGGCGTCGTCGAACGCGGAGGCGATCTTGCGGTAGGCCTCGAGGCGCAGCCGCTCGCCGGGCACGTAGTCATGCGGGATGTGGGCGTCGACCGGCAGGTCGACCCGCACCTCGGCCAGCTCCTGCGCCTGCTCGGCCGCGCCGGGGGCCCCGGCGTGCCGGCGGAACGCCTCGACGGCCTCCCCGACCAGGCGCACGTACAGGTCGAAGCCGACGCCGGCGATGTGCCCGGACTGCTCGGCGCCCAGGATGTTGCCGGCGCCGCGGATCTCCAGGTCCTTCATCGCGACCGCCATGCCGGCGCCGAGCTCGGAGTTCTGCGCGATCGTCGCCAGCCGGTCGTGCGCGGTCTCGGTCAGCGGCGCAGACGGCGGGTACAGGAAGTACGCGTAGCCGCGCTCGCGCGAGCGCCCGACCCGGCCGCGCAGCTGGTGCAGCTGGGCCAGCCCGAGCAGGTCGGCGCGCTCGACGATGAGCGTGTTGGCGTTGGAGATGTCCAGGCCGGTCTCGACGATCGTCGTGCAGACCAGCACGTCGAACTCGCGCTCCCAGAACCCGGCCACGGTGCGCTCGAGCAGGTCCTCGTTCATCTGGCCGTGGGCGACGGCGACCCGCGCCTCCGGCACCAGCGAGCGCACGTGCCTGGCCACCTTCTCGATCGTGGAGACCCGGTTGTGCACGTAGAACACCTGGCCGTCGCGCAGCAGCTCGCGGCGGATCGCGGCGCCGATCTGCTTGTCGGACTGGGCACCGACGTAGGTCAGGATCGGGTGCCGCTCCTCGGGCGGGGTCAGGATCGTGGACATCTCGCGGATGCCGGCCAGGCTCATCTCCAGCGTCCGCGGGATCGGGGTGGCGGACATCGTGAGCACGTCGACGTGCGTGCGCAGGGCCTTGATGTGCTCCTTGTGCTCGACGCCGAACCGCTGCTCCTCGTCGACGATGACCAGGCCCAGGTCGCGGTAGCGCACGCCGGCCTGCAGCAGCCGGTGGGTGCCGATCACGATGTCGACCGAACCGTCGGCGAGGCCCAGCACGACCTGCTCGGACTGGATCGGGTCGGTGAACCGGGAGAGCATCCGCACGGTCACCGGGAACGAGCGCATCCGCTCGGTGAACGTCTGCAGGTGCTGCTGGGCCAGCAGCGTGGTCGGCACCAGGACCGCGACCTGCTTGCCGTCCTGCACGGCCTTGAACGCGGCCCGGACGGCGATCTCGGTCTTGCCGTAGCCGACGTCGCCGCAGATCACCCGGTCCATCGGCACCGGACTGCGCATGTCGACCTTGACCTCCTCGATCGCGGCCAGCTGGTCGGGCGTCTCGGTGTACGGGAAGGCGTCCTCCAGCTCGCGCTGCCACGGGGTGTCCGGGCCGAACGCGTGCCCGGGGGCGGACTGGCGCGCGGCGTACAGCTGCACGAGCTCGGCGGCGATCTCGCGGACCGCCTTGCGGGCCCGGCCCTTGGTCCTGGCCCAGTCGGCGCCGCCGAGCTTGTTCAGCGACGGCACCTCGCCGCCGACGTAGCGGGACACCTGGTCGAGCTGGTCGGTCGGCACGAACAGCCGGTCCCCCGGCTGGCCCCTCTTGCTCGGCGCGTACTCGATCACCAGGTACTCGCGCTTGGCGCCGCCGACCGTGCGCTCGATCATCTCCAGGTAGCGGCCGATGCCGTGCTGTTCGTGCACGATGAAGTCCCCCGCCCGCAGGGCGAGCGGGTCGACGGCGTTGCGCCGGCGAGAGGGCATCTTGGCCCCGCCGGCGACGGCGCCCCTGGTGCCGGTGAGGTCGGTCTCGGTGAGCACGGCGACGCCGAGCGCCGGCGCGGAGAACCCGTCCTCCAGCGCGCCCCGGACCACGGTCACCACACCAGGTTTGGGTGCCTCGCCGAGGCCGTGCTCGGCGAGCGCGGCCGGCACGTCCGCGTCCCGTAGCTGCTCGCAGGCGCGCTGCGCGGTGCCGCCGCCGGGGACGACGAGCACCGCGGTGCCGCCGGCCGCGGTCTGCGCGCGCAGGTCGGTGAACGCGCGGGCGGTGTCGCCGCGGTAGCCGGTGGCGCCCAGGACGTCCAGCCGCAGCGCGCCGTTTCGGCTTACGCCGGCACCGTTGCGCTCGGCGTCGTCGGTGGTGAACGGCGAGAGCGTCCACCACGGGATCGAGGTGTGGGCGGCGACCTCGGCGAGCGAGCGGTAGGCGGAGGCGCCCAGGTCGATCGGCGCGTTGTCGCCGCCCCCGGCGACGGTGGACCACGAGGCTTCGAGGAACTCCTGGCCGGTGCGCACGAGGTCGGCCGCGCGCGCCCGGATCTTCTCGGGGTCGTTGAGCAGCACGTGCGTGCCCGGTTCGACGACCTCGGTGAGCAGCTGCAGTTCGCCGGGGCAGAGCGCGGGGATCAGCGCTTCCATGCCCTC
>DASSUA010000371.1:0-5740 GCA_035707525.1 Pseudonocardiaceae bacterium | reverse complement strand
CGAAGCGCCGGCAGCACCGTGTCGGCCGGGTCGGCCTCGTCGACCGGGATCGTGCCGCGGGTGACGGTCGGCCTGGAGTCCCGAACCTCCTCCAGCGCACGCTTGATCGCCCTTGGGTCACCTGAGGCCACGTCGGGGGTGAGCACCCTGCGCTCGAGCATCACCATCCGGGCAAGCACGGCCGGGTTGCCGATCTTCGCGCGGCGGCCGCTCATGAGCTGGCTCAACATCGGTGGGCTGATCCCGAGCACCTCGGCGAGCTGCGCCTGCGACACGTCAAACGCGACTACCAGCCGCCGCACCCGGTCGCCCAGCGGCTCGCCATACCACTCGCGCTGCAAGGCCAGGTTGCGTTGGACGACCTTCTGGTCTTCCACCCCTCGTCTCCTCGCTCCGGTCACCCGTCCCGCGCGGGGCCGGTGCCGGCATCGCACCTGCGCTGCATCCTGCCAGGCCCTCACACCTGCGTGTGGTCGTTCCCGGACGGGCACTCACCGGTTGCCCGCCGGTTACGCGTGTCCCAGTCGGCCAGGATCTCCCTGGTTCGCACCACGTCCAGGTCGATCTGCTGCCGAAGCGCGCCGGCCGAGGAGTACCGCTCCATCTCGCGCAACCGGGCCACGAAGTCCAGGCCGACGTTCTCGCCGTAGTAGTCGGCGTCGACGTCGAGCACGTAGGCCTCGACCCGCCGCTCGCGGCCGGAGAACGTCGGGTTGCTGCCGACCGACACCGCCGCCGGCAGCGGTTTGCCCCGGTGCACGAACCAGCACGCGTACACCCCGTCGGCCGGGACCGCGGCGTAGCGCGGGGTCGACAGGTTCGCGGTCGGGTAGCCGAGCGCCCGGCCGCGCTGGTCGCCGCGCACCACGATGCCCTCGAGCCGGTGCGGGCGGCCGAGCGCCTCGGCGGCGAGCGCGACGTCGCCGGCGTCGATGCTGGCGCGGATGTAGGTCGACGAGAACGCCAGCGAGTCGGTCGTGACGAGCTTGAAACCCTCCGCGACGAAGCCGAACCGCTCGCCGAGGCGCCGCAGCAGCGTGACATCGCCGGCCGCCTTGTGGCCGAACGTGAAGTTCTCCCCCACCACGACCAGGGCCACGTGCAGCCGCTCGACCAGCACCTCGTGGACGAACTCGTCGGCCGGCGTGCGGGACAGCTCGGGAGTGAACGGCAGCACGCAGAACACGTCGACGCCGAGGCGCTCGACCAGCTCGGCGCGGCGGCGCAGCGTGGTCAGCTGCGCCGGGTGGCTGCCGGGGCGGACGACCTCGGCCGGGTGCGGGTCGAACGTCAGCAGCACGCACGGCAGGTGACGCTCGCGCGCCCGGCGAACCGCCTCGCTGATCAGCCGCTGGTGGCCGCGGTGCACCCCGTCGAACACGCCCACGGTGAGTACGCAGCGTCCCCAACCCCCAGGAACCGGATCGAGCCCTCGCCAACGCTGCACGGTCGGTGAGCCTACGGGCCGGTTGCGGGGCGCAGCACCAGCACCGGGCGGGCCGCCCCGTCCCGCTCGGCGACGAGCCCGACGGCGTGCCCGTCGGGACCGAACACGCCGTACGTGCCACGCAAGCCGGCGCCGGGCAGCGGGCGTCCGTGCGAGAGGTCGGTGGCGGCCCGCGCGTCGGCGTCGCGCCTGGGGAAAGCGAGCGCGACCGCGGCGTCCAGGTCGAGCGACGGTCGCGGCAGGCCCTCCAGCTCGGCCAGGGTGACCGCGTCGCCGATGCCGAACGGGCCGACCCTGGTCCGCCGCAGCGCGACCAGGTGGCCGCCGACGCCAAGCGCCTCCCCGAGGTCCCGCGCCAGGGCGCGCACGTACGTGCCCGACGAGCACTCGACCTCGACCTCCAGATCGGTGTGACCGGGGGCGCGCCGCAGCGCCAGCAGGTCGAACCGGGACACCGTGACCGGCCGCGGGGCGAGCGCGACCTGCTCGCCCCGGCGCGCCAGCCGGTAGGCGCGCTCGCCGTTGACCTTGATCGCACTCACCGTGCTCGGCACCTGCTCGATCGCGCCGGTGAGCTCGGCGATGCCTGCCCGCACCGCGGCCTCGCCGACCTCGCTCGCGTCGGCGCGGCCGGTCACCTCGCCCTCGGCGTCGTCGGTGGTGGTCGACGCCCCCAGCCGGATCGTCGCAAGATAGGCCTTGTCGCCCAGCGCCAGGTGCCCGAGCAGCCGCGTGGCCCGTTCCACCCCGAGGACGAGCACGCCGGTGGCCATCGGGTCGAGCGTGCCGGCGTGGCCGACCCGCCTGGTGCCGAGCAGCCGCCGTGCCCTGGCAACGACGTCGTGCGACGTCATGCCGGCCGGCTTGTCGACGATCAGCAGGCCGGGCTGGACCGGCTCGCGGTCGCCTCGTCTGGTCACGGTGGACATTGTCCCGTTGGCGCAGCGGCGTAGGCGGCACCGGTCCCGGCGGCGGTCCCCAGCGGCGGACCCCGCGGGCAGCGCGCGGACGTCACTCGCTCCACCACGAGATGCGTGGGCGCCATTCGCTCCACCACGAGGTGCGTGGGCGCCATTCGCTTCGCTACACGGATCGAATGACGCCCACGCACCGCCCGCTGGCGAGCCGGCGATGCAGCCCTCGCCATGATCGCCGAAAGTGTGAGGTAACCATGCACCTTGGGGCCCAAACTGCACGGTAATCTCACACTTTCAGCGATCTTGACCGGCCGGATGGCCAATCACGTGATCGGCTGTGTCCGTCGCCCCGCCATTGGTGGCCATCGGTAACCACACCGGCACATCACGGTATTCGCGGGAGCCCGAGGAGCCCATGATCACCGTTTCGGTGCCGTGAGCCGCGCTGAGCGCGGTTGGCGGCACCGAAACGATGATCATGACCCGGAGGATCGGCCAGCAAAGGGCGACAGTCCCACAGTCAGCGCCGCCGAGCGCAGCCCAGGCCCCCAGCGAGGTCACTGTAAGTGACCGGCGAGGCGCGAGGGGTTGAGAGGGCGGAGGACGCACCCCAGGTCCGGCGGGCCGCCGACCGGCCGGCCGGGGACCCCTGGGCGGCATTCGCTCCGCAACACGAACGAGAATGCCGCCCGCACGCCGGCAATCCGGACGTCCGGTGCCCCACGCGCGCCGGGTCCGGGCGGCGTTGCGAGGTGGACGGCGGCCTTCGGCGACGCGCACACTCACCGCCGTGCCGGAGGTCGAGCTGCGGGTCGTCGACGAAGAGCTACTGGGGCCGCTACTGGCCACCGCGGTGGCGCAGGCTCAGCCACGGCAGGTGATGCGCGGCGCGGACGGCGCCACCGAGTGGGAGCCCGAGCACCTGGACGCCTTCCGCGAGTTCCACCGCGGCCACTACGGCGGCCTCGACGACCCGCACCGGACCGTGATGTTCGCCGTGCTGACCGGCGGTGAGGTCGCCGGCATGATCCGGATGACCCAGACAGAGGAGCCCGGCACGATCCAGGTCGGGATGTGGCTTGGCCGCATGGCGCGCGGCCGGGGCGTCGGCACCGCCGCCCTGCGCGCCGTCCTGGCCAGGGCGGCGCAGGCCGGGGCGCACACGGTGATCGCCGACACCACCGCCGGCAACGCCGCGGCGCTGGGCATGCTGGGCCACGTCGGCGCCGAGCTCACCGGCGAGGCCGGGTCCGACCGCCGCGACGCGCGGATCCCGCTCGCCCGGCCCTGACGTGGTTCAGCGCAGCTCCGCCCCGGTCACCGCCCAGCGGCCCGAGCGCGCCCGCAGCAGGCCGAAGCCGAGCCGCACGAGCAGGAACACGGTCAGGGCGACCCAGATCCCGAGCAGCCCCCAGCCGAGCACCAGCGACAGCCACACCAGCGGCAGGAACCCGACCGCCGCGCTGACCAGCGTCGCCGTGCGCAGGAAGGCGGCGTCGCCGGCGCCGAGCAGCACCCCGTCGAGGGCGAACACCACCCCGGCGACCGGCTGCATCGCCACGAACAGCCACCAGGCGAGCGGGATCTGGGCCAGCACCGCCGGGTCCGAGGTGAACGCGTGCGGCAACAGCGGCGCCGCCGCCCCGAACACCACGGCGAGCCCGGCCCCGGCGACCAGGCCGTAGCGCGTCACCTGGCCGGCGACCGCGCGGGCGCGCCGGGCGTCGGCGGCCCCGAGCGCGGCCCCGACCAGCGACTGCGCGGCGATGGCGAGCGAGTCGAGGGCGAGCGCCAGGAAGAACCACAGCTGCAGCACGATCTGGTGCGCGGCCGCGGCCTCCGCCGACGTGCGGGCGGCCACCGAGGCCGCCGAGATGAAGCAGGCCTGGAACGCCAGCCCGCGCAGCACGAGGTCACGCCCGAGTCGCAGCTGGCCGGCGACGACCTCCCACCGCGGGCGAAGCGGCACCCGCTCGCGCGCGAGCGCCCACCAGAACAGGCCGGCGGCCAGCAGCTGCCCGGCGACGTTGGCGACCGCGGAGCCGACCAGCCCGAGCGCCGGCACCGGCCCGGGGCCGAACACCAGCACCGGGCACGCCAGCGCCGACAGGCCGTTGCCGGCCAGCACGTAGCGAAGCGGGCGCACGGTGTCCTGCACGCCGCGCATCCAGCCGTTGCCGGCGAGCGTGACGAGCACTAACGGCGCCCCGAACAGCGCGATCCGCAGCCACGAGATGGCCGCTTCGGCGACCGGGCCTCCTCCGGCGAGCAGCCGCACGACCGGGCCCGCGACGAGCTGGCCGCCTACGAGCACCAGCATCCCGAGCGCCATCGCCAGCCACGTCGCCTGCACACCCTCGGCGACGGCATCGGTCCGCCGGCCGGCGCCGTGCAGCCGGGCGGTGCGCGCGGTCGTCCCGTAGGCCAGGAACGTCAGCTGGGACGCCACCTGCGCGAACAGCACGCCGCCGACGGCGAGCCCGGCGAGCGGCACCGCCCCCAGGTGCCCGACGACCGCGGTGTCGACCAGCAGGTACACCGGCTCGGCGGCGAGCACGAACAACGCCGGTGCGGCCAGGCGAAACACCTCGCCCGGCCGCACCGCCGACACTGAGCTCACTGAAGACTCGCGTCCGGGCTATCCGGTCAGGTCCCGGCGTCCAGCAGCGGCGCAGTCTCCAGGGCGACCCGCAGGGCGGCGAGCACGTCCTCGCACCGGCCGGTCGCGGTGAAGCCGGACGCCAGCTGGTGCCCGCCGCCACCGAGCGCGGTGGCCACGGCGCTCACGTCCAGGCGCTGCTTGGCCCGCAGCGACACCGACCAGCGCCCGTCGGAGAGCTCCTTGAGCACGGCGGCCACCTCGGCCTCGGCGCAGGTGCGCACCAGGTCGACGACGCTCTCGATCTCCTCGGTGCGCATGCCGCGCGCGTCCGAGCCGAGCACGCACGTGTGCACCAGACCCAGTCCGCGCGCCGCGTCCGGCTCGAGCACTGCGCGGCCGAGCACGCTGGAGAGCATGCCGAGCCAGCCGAACGGGTGGGTGTCCATGAGGTTTCGGACCTCGGGCTCGGCGCGCACGCCGGCCTCCAGCAGCCGGGCGGCGTAGCCGTGGGTCGCCGGCCGGGCCAGCCGGAAGCAGCGGGTGTCGGTCACCAGGCCGGCGTACAGGCAGCGCGCTAGGTCGGCATCCAGCGGGATGCCGAGCTCGTCGAGCAGGCGCAGCACCAGCACCGCGGTCGCCTCGGCCTTGGCATCGACCAGATTGTGGGTGCCGAAGCCGGTGTTCGACACGTGGTGGTCGATCACCAGCACCGCCTGCGCGGTGGCCACCCGATCGCCGAGCGGGCCCAGGCGCGCCTTGTTGCCGGCGTCCAGC
>DASSUA010000370.1:0-4240 GCA_035707525.1 Pseudonocardiaceae bacterium | reverse complement strand
GCCGCTCGCGGCTCGTGACGACGACCGCGCAGCTGGGGTCGCCGGGCAGCAGCGGCCGTACCTGGCCGGCGGTCGCGGCGTCGTCGAGCACGACCAGCACCCGCCGCCCGGCCAGCGCGCTGCGGAACGCGCGCGACCGCTCGTCGGGGTCGGCAGGCACCCCGGTCACCCCGAGCGCCCGCAACAGCTGCTCGAGCGCCTGGCCGGGGCGCAGCGGCCGCAGCCGCGGGTGATGCCCGCGCAGGTTGACGAACAGCTGGCCACCGGGGAAGCGATGGGCGACCCGCTGCCCCCAGCGCACGGCGAGCGCGGTCTTGCCCACCCCGGCGGCGCCGTCGATCGACACGACCAGCAGCGCCGCGGGGTCGGCCGGCGTGGCGTCGAGCAGTGCGTCGAGGCGGTCCAGCTCCGCGGCGCGCCCGACGAACCCGGCGGCGGCGTGCGGCAGCTCGGCCGGCGGGCGGCGCGCGGGCTCGCCGGCGTCAAGGCCGCCGGCCCCACAGCTGCGGGCCCGCTCCGCCGCCACCCACCGCTGCCGCCACTGTGTCTCGTCGGCAGTTTCGTCGGCAGTTTCGTCGGCTGATGTGTCGGGTGATGTGTCGGAGGCACACGCCCGCACGATCGCCAAGACCGTGCTGAGCCGGGGGAAGCGCCGGCCGCGCAGCGCGTCGTTGAGCGTGCTTCGGGGGCAGCCGGTGCGGCGCGCGAGCTCGCGGTAGCTCAGCCCGCACGAGCGGCGCAGCCCGTCCAGGTCACGAGCAAGGCTGGTCTCGGCCAACTCGCGCCTCCGCCAGTTCGCGCGCACCACACGCCGGTAGTGCAAGTTCAGCCGCTCGGGCCCGCGTTTGCAACCAGATCACCGGTTCAGGCCGACAGCTGTGATCTGGTAACCACCCGGCCCCGCAGGGCGACCAGGCCCGCGAACGTCACCGCGTCGCGCACGGCGGCGCCGCCGGGATCGTTGTTGAAGTAGGCGAAGATGTCGGCGCCCTCCGGCCAGGTGTCGGCGACCCGGGCGGTCCAGCTCAGCAGCGCCGTCCGGCCGTACCGGGGCCATGGCTGCGCGGCACCGGCGTGGAAGCGCACGTAGCCCCAGTCCGCCGTGCGCCACAACGGCGTGACCGGCCGGCTGTCGCGGTCGGCCCAGCACAGCGCCGCCCCGCGGGCGCGCAGCACGTCCCGGATCTCGTCGGTCCACCACGAGCCGTGCCGCGGCTCGACCGCGACCCGCACCCCCGCCGGGAACCGCGCCAGGCAGTCGTCAAGCAACTCGGCGCTGGCCCGCATGGTCGGCGGCAGCTGCAGCAGCACCGGCCCGAGCCGGTCACCGAGGCCGGCCGCCGCACCCATCAGCCGGCTCACCGGCTCGGCCGGCTCCCGCAGCCGGCGGATGTGGGTCAGGAAGCGGCTGGCCTTGACCGCCATCACGAAGTCGGCCGGGACGCGGTCGCGCCAGCCCTGGAAGGTCTGCCTCGACGGCAGCCGGTAGAAGGCGTTGTTGAGCTCCACAGTGGCGAAGCACCGCGCGTACTGCTGCAACCAGCGGGCCTGCGGGCACCCCGGCGGGTACAGCACGCCGCGCCAGTCCCGGTACTGCCAACCGGAGGTCCCAACCAGCACCGGCATGGCACCACCATGCCCCGACCGGCTCCAAAGCGCAGCACTGTGCTTAGTGCAGCACTGTGCTTAGTCCCAGCACTGTGCTTAGTCCCAGCACTGTGCTTAGTCAGGGGGTCGAGCGTTGTCTTGTCGAGCGGTGCGGTGGCGGGCACGATGGGCCGCGTGAGCTCGCCCGACCAGACCACGCAGCCGGTGGGGCGTGGACCCGGGCCGCAGTTCGACATCGGCATCCGGGGCTACGACCGGCGGCAGGTCGACGAGCGGCTGGCGTACCTGACCGCCGAGCTGCGCGCCGCCGAGGCCGCCTTGCGGCGGGCCGACCACAACGAGGCCGAGCTCCGGCAGCTGCGCCAGCAGCTCGCGGTGCGCAACGAGAGCGCGTTCGGCTTCCGGGTGGAGAAGATCCTGCGGCTGGCCGAGGAGGAGGCCAACGAGGTCAGGGAGCAGGCCACGGCCGAGGTGCAGGCGCACCGCGCGGCCGTCGAGCAGGAGCTGGCCGAACGGTCCGCCGCGATCGAGCGGCAGGAACGCGAGCTCGCCGACCGGCACGCGGACATCGAGCGGCAGCTGCAGACCATGCGCGCGCAGGCCGAGCACGACGCCGTCGCGGTGCGGGCGGCGGCCGAGCAGCAGGCCGCCGCCCTGTTCGAACACGCCAGGGCAAAGGCCGACCAGCTGCGCGCCGACACCGAGCGTGAGCTGGACCGGCGCCGCGGCGAGCAGCAGCGGCAGATCGACGATCTGGCCAAGGTACGGGACCGGCTCGGCGAGCAGCTGCGCCAGGCACAGGCCGCGATCGGCGAGGTCATCGGCAAGCACCTGGCCGAGCGCCCGGTCAGCTGACCAGCTTCTCCAGCTCGGCGAGCGACGTGTCCAGGTGCCCGAGCAGCCGCTGCAGGTGCGGCACGTTGCGCCGGCAGCCGGTCAGACCGAACTCGACGCTGCCGGCGTAGCTGGTGGCCGTGATGTTGAGCGCCTGCCCGTCGATCGGGATCGAGAGCGGGTAGACACCCTGCAGCCGGGCGCCGTTCCAGTACAGCGGCCTGGTCGGGCCGGGCACGTTGGAGATCACCAGGTTGAACGCCGGCGGCGTGTACTGGATGACGCCGGGCAGGGGGCTCGCCGCCATCGGCGCCATGACCAGTGCACTCAGCACGGTGACCTGCAGCGGGGTGAGCCCGGCGAAGATCCGCTTGCCCCGCGCCATCGAGGTCCGGATCAGCTCGTAGCGCTGCGCCGGGTCATCCAGGTGGGTGCCCAGGTTGCACAGGATCGTGCCGACCGCGTTGCCGGCCGGGTCGTGCCCGCTGGCCGGCGTGCGCAGCGACACCGGCACCATCGCCACCAGCGGGCGGTCCGGCAGCGCGCCCCGTTCCATCAGGTAGCGGCGCAGCGCGCCGGCGCACATGGCGAGCACGATGTCGTTGACGGTGCCGCCGAGCGCCGTGCGGACCGGCCGCACCCGGTCGAACGGCCAGGACTGCGCGGCGAACCGGCGGGCGCCGGTGATCGGCACGTTGAAGATGCTGCGCGGCGCCTGCAGCGGCAGCGGCGTCGTCTGCTCGCGCAGCCCCTCGTTGACCGCGCGCACGAGCGCCTGGGTGGCCCCGGCGAGCTGGCCGGCCGTGTGCGCCACCGCCTGCACCGCCCGGATCGCCCCGCCGAGCAGGTCCTGGTCGCCGTCGGGCTGCGGCCGGCTCGACCGGGCCCGCCGCGCCCGGGCCGCCCACGGGGGCGGCACGTTCAGGTCGGCCGGGTCCTCCGACAGCGTGTCGCTCAGCAGCCGAAGCGCCGACACCCCGTCGATCAGCGCGTGGTGCATCTTGGAGTACGTGGCGAACCGGTTGCCGGTGAGGCCCTCGATGATGTGGTACTCCCAGAGCGGCCGGCGGCGGTCCAGCAGCGACCCGTGCAGCCGGGAGGTCAGCTCCAGCAGCTCCCGCACCCGGCCCGGCCGGGGCAGCGCGGACAGCCGGCCGTGGTACTCCAGGTCGACATCGTCGTCGACCGTCCACGTCCACTGGCCGAGGCTGGTCAGCGGGCGCCTGGGTCGCAGCCGGAACCTGGGTTGAAGGTCGTCGAACTCGATCATCCGGTGGTAGGCCTCGTTGACGTAGTCCGGGCCGCAGCCTTCCGGCAGGCTGAACAGCTGCAGGCCGCCAACGTGCATCGGGTTCTCGCGCTTCTCGGCGATCAGGAAGAGCGAGTCGGTAGGTGACATGAGTGCCATGGCGGGGCTCACACTACGCCGGCTTCGCGCAACGCCCGGATCTGATCGTCGGCGCGGCCCAGCTCGCGCAGGATCGCCTCGGTGTGCTCGCCGATCGCCGGGATCGGGTCCATTCGGGGCTCCATTCCCGGCATCGTCGCCGGTGGCACCAGCGCGGCGATCGGGCCGGCCGGCGTGTCCACCGTGCGCCACCGCCCCCGCTGCACCAGTACCGGATGCGCCAGGAACTCCGTCATCGAGTTGAGCCGCGCATTGGCGATTCCGGCCGCGTCGAGCAGGCCGACCACGTCCTCGGTGGTCAGCGTCTCGAACCGGTTGGTGATCAGCTCGTTGAGCTCGTCGCGGTTGGCGACCCTGGCGTCGCCCGTCGCGAACCGCGGATCCTGCGTG
>DASSUA010000369.1:0-3937 GCA_035707525.1 Pseudonocardiaceae bacterium | reverse complement strand
CGAACGGTGCTTCACCGATAGTCCTTCCTCGCACGCGGAGCGTGACCCGCTCCCGGCGCGCCGAGTCCACCAGCCGACCGGCCTACAGCAGGACAGGCTAGTGGGAACGCGGGGCCAGTCCAGGCCGGCCGAGGTTCAGTCGATACAAGGGATGCTGCCTGCGCTGATCGGCGGCTCGGCCGGCTGCGCGGCGGCGCGCACGCCGTCGAGGCGGACCAGCGGACCGGCCGACAGCCCCTGGGCGCCGGGGCCGTCGTAGTCCTGCCCGAGGAACACCCTGACCCGCCCGGCCGGCAGGTTCGCGTCCGGCTCGACGGGCAGCCCGCCGAGGACCTCGGCGACCCGACCGGCGAACTCCTGCTCGCCGGCAGCGTGCCGGACGACCGACGTCTTCCTGGTAGCGGCGTTGGCCGCTTCGCCCCGGGTGAACCCTCGGTCGGCCAGCTCATCCAGCACCCGGGCGGCGAGGCCGGTGACGCCGCCGGCGTTCCTCACGTCGACGGTGATCGCCGCGTTGTCGTCGGTCGCCGCGTTGTCATCGGGCGCCGCGTTGTCATCGGGCGCCACGGGGGCGCCGGTCCGGCCGGCCACGAAGTCGCGAACCGCATCCGGGTCGACGGTGAGCACGGCGCCGTCGCCGTCCACGCGCTCGTTGCCGGCGACCGGGATCGTGACGAACTCGACGTTGCCCGCGGCCAGGCCCTGAACCTGCTGGGTGAAGCCGAGGATGTCCCAGCCCTCGTCGAGCACGACCGAGCGCTGCAGCGACTCGACCAGGTCGCGCAGCTTCGCCGGGTTGGCCAGCGTGCCGGCGGCGAGCACCTGGTCGGCGAGCGAGCCGAGGAACACCTGCTGGCGCACGATCCGGTCCAGGTCGCCACGCGGCAGACCCTCCCGCTGCCGGACGAACGCGAGAGCGTCGCCGCCCGAGATGCGCTGGCGGCCGGCGGGGAAGTCGGCGCCGGACTTCGGCTCCCGCACCGGGTTCTTCAGGCACACCTCGACGCCGCCGACGGCATTGGTGATCTCGTAAAAGCCGAGCAGGTTGACCTCGGCGTAATGGTCTATGCCGGCTCCGGTGAGGGACTCGACCGTGTTCACCAGCGTCTTGCGGCCCTCGAGCACGGCCTCGCGCTCGATCTCGGCCCGGTCCTGCTCGCCCCGCTCGCGCAGTCGGGCGGCGGTGGCGTTCTTCGCGTGCCCGTACGCCGAGTTGATCTTGTGTTTGCCGTGGCCGCCCGGGATGTCGACGTAGGCGTCGCGCGGCAGTGAGATGCCGACCGCATGCTGCCCGCTGTTCGGGATGCGCAGCAGGATCAGCGTGTCGGTGAGCTCACCCTCGTTGTCGCCGGCGCGCAGTTCCGCCAGTACCTCGGCGGGCAGCGGGTCGCCCTTGGCGTCGACGCGGCTGTCGTTGCCGACCAGCAGGATGTCCGTGGCGCCGTCGATGGCGCGCAGGCCGCCGATCACGTCGGTCGTGGTCAGGCCGTTGTCGAGCCGCTGGAACACCGACCAGCCGTACCCGGTCGCGAGCAGTACCAGCACCGAGAGCGCGGCCACCATGGACTTGGCCGCGACGAACACGCTGTGCCGCCTGGCCGCCGCGGCCTGGTGGGGGTCGAACGGCGACCGATGCGGCCGCGTGGGCAGCTGGTCGAACGGCGAGCCGGGCGGCGGGACGGGTCGGCCGGGTGGCCGCATCGACTGGCGCAGCTCGCGGACGTCGCGGCGGCGCAGGCGGCCGTCGTGCGGCTGCGTCGGCTGGTCGCTGCGCTCTGGTTGGTCGCTGTGGTCTGGTTGGTCGCTGTGGTCCGGCGGGCCTTCCCGGCGCGGCGGGAGCTGCGGATCGCGCCGGCCACCCGGTGGCGGTGGGTAGTCCACGGCTTCCTCCAGCTCCCCGTCGATCCGGGACAGGCTATCGGCGGTCGAGCGCCGACCTTTGGAGACGACGTGCCGATCGGCACCAGGTTGTCCGGCCCGTGGCCCGGCACGCACCGTGGCAGACTTGCCGCCATGCGTCTACTGGTAACCGGCGGCGCCGGCTTCATCGGCTCGAACTTCGTCCGGCGCCTGCTCTCCGGCTCCTACGATGCGTTCGCCGACGCCGAGGTGGTGGTGCTCGACAAGCTCACCTACGCCGGCAACGAGGCCAACCTGGCGCCGGTGGCCCATCACGAGCGGTACCAGTTCGTCAAGGGCGACATCTGCGACGCCGAGGCGGTCGGCGACCTGATGCGCGGGGTCGACGTCGTCGTGCATTTCGCCGCCGAGACCCACGTCGACCGTTCGATCTCGGGCTCGGCCGGCTTCGTGCTGACCAACGTGCTCGGCACGCAGGTGCTGCTGCAGGCGGCGCTCGACGCGGCCGTACAGCGGTTCGTGCACGTCTCGACCGACGAGGTGTACGGCTCGATCGAGACCGGCTCGTGGCCCGAGGATCACCCGCTGCTGCCCAACTCGCCCTACGCGGCCTCCAAGGCCAGCTCCGACCTGCTCGTCCGGTCGTACCACCGCACGCACGGGCTGCCGGTGTGCGTCACCCGCTGCTCCAACAACTACGGGCCCTACCAGTTCCCCGAGAAGGTCATCCCGCTGTTCGTCACCAACCTGATGGACGGGCGGAAGGTGCCGCTCTACGGCGACGGGCTCAACGTGCGCGACTGGCTGCACGTCGATGACCACTGCCGGGCGCTCGCGCTGGTGGCCGAGCGCGGCCGGCCCGGCGAGGTCTACAACATCGGCGGCGGCATCGAGCTGAACAACCGCGAGCTCACCGACCGGCTGCTGGCCGCGATGGACGCCGACTGGTCGATGGTCGAGATGGTGACCGACCGCAAGGGCCACGACCGGCGCTACTCGCTGGACTGGTCCAAGATCGCCGCCGAGCTCGGCTACGTTCCGCAGGTCGGCTTCGAGGAGGGCCTGGCCGCCACCGTGCGCTGGTACCGACAGAACCGGGCCTGGTGGGAGCCGTTGTGCACGGCCGCCAAGACGGAAACCGTGCGCGTGCTGGACCTGGCCGAAACGGCCACGGCGCGCCGGTGAGCGCACCGCTGGCCCTGCTCGTCACCGGGGGCAAGGGGCAGCTCGGCTCCGAGGTCGCGGCGGCCGGTGACGCCGCCGGTGCCGGCCTGGTTCGCGCGCCCGGCTCGGCGGAGCTCGACGTCACCGACGGTCAGCAGGTGCGGGACGCCGTCGCGTCGCTCGTGCGCGACGCCGGCGGGCTGCGCCCGGTCGTCGTCAACGCCGCCGCATACACGGCCGTGGACGACGCGGAGACCGACTCCGAGCGGGCCTACCAGGTGAACGCGATCGGGCCGGGACTGCTGGCCTCGGCGTGCGCCGAGCTGTCAGTGCCGCTGCTGCACGTGTCCACCGACTACGTTTTCGACGGGCTGGGCTCGCGGCCGTACGAGCCACCGGACCCCACCGGCCCGCGCTCGGCGTACGGCCGGACCAAGCTGGCCGGCGAGCGTGCCGTGCTGTCCTCGGCGGCGCGCGCCCACGTCGTGCGCACGGCGTGGCTCTACGGTGCCGTCGGCAACAACTTCGTCAAGTCGATGGCCCGGCTGCAGCGGTCCCGGCCGACCCTTTCGGTGGTCGACGACCAGCGCGGCAGCCCCACCTGGTCGGCCGACCTGGCCGCCGGGCTGGTCGAGCTGGCCGCGGCGGCCGACCGGCTGCGGCCCGGCGTGCTGCACTGCGTCAACGGGGGCGAGACGACCTGGTTCGGTTTCGCCAGGGCGGTGTTCGAGGAACTGGGGGCCGATCCGTCGCGGGTCACGCCGTGCTCGTCGGAGCAGTTCCCGCGCCCGGCGCCGCGACCGGCCTATTCGGTGCTTTCGGTCGCGGCCTGGAGGTCGGCCGGGCTGACCCCGTTGCGTGACTGGCGATCCGCGCTCGCCGCCGCGTTCACCCGGCACCGGATGGCCCTGGC
>DASSUA010000368.1:0-3650 GCA_035707525.1 Pseudonocardiaceae bacterium | reverse complement strand
TCCCCCGTTGAAGCGCGCTTGGGGAGCTTCAGATCCACCGGTGGAACTGAAGCTCCCCAAGTGCGCTTGACATCGGGGACACGGAGCGATACTTGCCCCTGGCCTGGGCGGACGTGGGGTGAGTGACGGGATTTGAACCCGCGACACCCGGGACCACAACCCGGTGCTCTACCTGCTGAGCTACACCCACCATGGGCCTGGCGGGCCATCACCCACCGTGCCGCGCGGTAATCGTAGCGCGCCGCCGTTCGGTGTCCGAACCGGTATGTCAGGTGTGGTCGGCGGCGAGGGCAGCGGCGACGGCCTGGGCCTGCTCGGTAGTGGGGCCGGGGGGCGCGACGAAGGCGGTGCGGCGGTAGTAGGCGAGCTCCCGGATCGACTCGCGGATGTCGGCCAGCGCCCGGTGGGACAGGCCCTTGCCCGGCTGGGCGTGGTAGACGCGGGGGTACCAGCGCCGGCACAGTTCCTTGATGGAGGAGACGTCGACCATGCGGTAGTGCAGGTGCCCGTCGAGCGCCGGCATGTCCCTGGCGATGAAGCTGCGGTCGGTGGCGATGGAGTTGCCGGCCAGCGGCGCGGTCCGTGGCTCGGGGACCCACTGGCGGACGTAGTCGAGGACCGCCTGCTCGGCGTCGGCGACCGTGAGGGTGGACGCGCGGACGGCATCGGTCAGGCCGGATCGGCGGTGCATGTCACGCACGATCTCGATCATCGAGTCGAGCTGCTCGTCGTCGACGTGGATCACCAGGTCCACGCCGTCACCGAGGACGTTGAGCTCCGAGTCGGTCACCAGGGCGGCGATCTCGATGATCGCGTCCTTGGCGAGGTCGAGCCCGGTCATCTCGCAGTCGATCCAAACCAGCCGATCAGTCACCCCCGCAGCCTACGGCGACCGCGGCGAGCGACCGGCCGCGCCAGCCACCTTCTCCGCGTACCACCTTTGAGCTGCGCCATCCACTGGCGCTACCGGCCGGCACGCGCGAGGCTTACCGCCATGGGCAAGGACGTCGAGGCCAGGGTCTTCACCCGGGAAGACCGCCAGCAGTTCCGCCGGAAGGTGCGCCGCTGCCTGGACACGTTCGCCAGGATGCTCGCGGAGTTCCGGTTCGAAAGTGAGCGCCCGATGGCCGGGCTGGAGATCGAGCTCAACCTCGTCGACGACGCCGGTGATCCGGCGATGAAGAACGCCGAAGTGCTGGACGCGATCGCCGATCCGGCCTTCCAGACCGAGCTCGGCCAGTTCAACATCGAGATCAACATCCAACCACGCCAGCTGAGCGCGGGCGGCCTCGTCGAGTTCGAGCAGGGCGTGCGGGCAAGCCTCAACGCGGCCGAGGACAAGGCCAACACGGTGGGCGCGCGCATCGTGATGATCGGCATCCTGCCGACGCTGCTGCGCAAGCACATGAACGCGAACGTGCTGTCGGCCAACCCGCGGTACGAGTTGCTGAACGAGCAGATCTTCGCCGCCCGCGGGGAGGACCTGGAGATCTCGATCGCCGGCGAGGAGCGGCTGTTCACCCACGCCGACACGGTCGCGCCGGAGAGCGCCTGCACGAGCGTGCAGTTCCACCTGCAGACCGCGCCGGAGATGTTCGGCAGGTACTGGAACGCCAGCCAGGCGATCGCCGCGGTGCAGCTGGCCGTCGGCGCCAACGCGCCGTTCCTGTTCGGCAAGCAGCTGTGGCAGGAGACCAGGATCGCCCTGTTCGAGCAGGCGACCGATACCCGACCCGACGAGCTCAAGGCGCAGGGGGTGCGGCCACGGGTGTGGTTCGGCGAGCGCTGGATCACCTCGATCTTCGACCTGTTCGAGGAGAACGTCCGGTACTACTCGGCGCTGCTGCCGCTGTGCGAGGACGAAGACCCGGTGGCGGTGCTCGAGCGCGGGGACACCCCCGAGCTCGGCGAGCTGCGGCTGCACAACGGCACGATCTACCGCTGGAACCGGCCCATCTACGACGTCGTGCGCGACCGCCCGCACCTGCGCGTGGAGAACCGGGTGCTGCCGGCCGGCCCGACGGTGGTCGACATCATGGCCAACGCCGCGCTGTACTTCGGGCTGGTCCGCGTGCTCGCCGAGGCGGACCGCCCGATCTGGACCCAGATGTCGTTCTCCGCCGCCGAGGAGAACTTCCACCACGCCGCCAAGCACGGGATCGGGGCCAGCGTGTACTGGCCGGGCCTGGGCGAGGTGCCGGCGTCCGAGCTGGTGCTGCGGCGGCTGCTGCCGCTGGCCCACGAGGGGCTGACGGAGTGGGGTGTCGCCCCGGCCGACCGCGACCGTTTGCTCGGCATCATCGAGCAGCGCTGCCTCACCGGCCGCAACGGTTCCACCTGGCAGGTCGAGACGGTCCGCAAGCTCGAGACCGACGCCGACCTGGACCGCATCGGCGCCCTGCGCGAGATGACCCTGCGCTACGCCGAGCACATGCACACCAACGAGCCCGTCCACACCTGGCCGGTCGGCTGATCGTCAGGGTTCTCGGCGTAGGAACGGGGCCAGCAGGCCGGGGGTGGCCGCATCGGCGGTGCGCAGGCCCTGCGCGAGCTCGACGTCGAGGATGCGGTACGCGCCCGAGCCGGCCGCGGTCGTCGCCGTGACGGTGGCCAGGCCGGCGCGGCGCTGGAAGATCGACTGCTCGATCCGCCAACCGATGACGCCCTCCAGCTGCAGGGCGACGGTCTGGCGGGCGATCGAGCCCTCACGCATGACGAGCTGGCCGGCGGTGCCGGCGTGCCCGAGGCCGCGGTAGCGGTCGGCGCCGAGCAGCACGGCCAGCGGCAGCAGCAGCGCCGCGACGATCAGCCACAACCAGCCCGGCAGCCAGGCGCCGGCTGTGCTGATCACGGCCAGCGCGGCGACCAGCACCAGCGCCGGCAGCACCGCCCGGATGTGCCGGCGTCGCAGCGCCGCGGCCGGGTGGCGGCGCAGCGGCACGAGCGTCGGCGGGTCGGCCTCGCGCAGCACGGCGGCGGCGACCTGGTGGGCGTGCCCGGTGGGGGCCGGCGGCAGCAGGTGCGCGCGACCGCCACCCGAGCCGGTCGCCACCGCGTCGCACGAGGCACCACCGCCGGCCCGCAGCAGCAGCGGCTCGTTGACGGTCACCCCACGCACGCGGCGTTCCTCGATCGAGACCGAACGCCTGGTCAGCAGCCCGCGGTTGACCTGGAGCGTGCCGTCCGGGTGGCGGGTCAGCCGGTAGCGCCACCACGCCTCCAGGTAGAGCACGAGCGCCCCGACCGTGCCGATCACGACCAGCGCGGCGACCGGGGCGACGATCGCCAGCCAGGTCGGAGACCTGACGACCCAGTCGGCCGCGGCGCGCACCGCCGGCAGGTCGGTCGGCGACATCCCGAACTGCTCCAGTAGCTGCCAAACGGTGCCGGCGAGGGCGCCGACGGCGACCACCCCGAACACGGTGAGCGGGGCGAACCGGAGCCAGGCCCACGAGATCCGCGCCAGCTCGACGGCGCCGGGGGCACCGGCGGCGCCGGCGCCGTCCATGGCAGGGTCCTCGGCGCTGTCCTTGGCGGCGTCTTCGTAGGGTCCGGCGGTCGCCGGCACGGCCACCGGCGAGCGGTCGAGCAGCCGGCTGCGCAGGCGTTCCGCCTCCGGTGCGCTGACCGCGTCGAGCGAGAGTTCCTGT
>DASSUA010000367.1:0-2362 GCA_035707525.1 Pseudonocardiaceae bacterium | reverse complement strand
CCGCCGACCCGCCGTGCGCGCCGGCTACGGTCACCGTGGCGGTGTAAGTCTGGCCGTACTCCAGCTGGCCGTTCGGCATCCACGTCGTACTCCCGGGGCGCAGCTCGCCATCGACCGGCCTGCCGGACGCGTCCTTGAGCTCCACGCTCGCGGAGGCGGCGTTCTCGGTCCTGAACTCGATCTCGGCGGAGGCGGGGACGTTCTTCGCGCCGGAGACAGGAGCGGTGATCACGGCGGCGAGCTGCGGGCCCTTGGCTTGACCACCCTCTCGCCACTGCGGTGCATGTCCGCCGCTGCACGCGGCAAGCAGGCCGAGCAGCACCGCGAGGGCGCCGGTACGCAGCCCCTCGCGCCGGGTTGGCGTGTGATTCATGACCCCAGTCCTCTCCCCGTCCCGCCTCCATGGTGCCTTGGAGACGTCTCGGGTCGTCTCCCGGTTTCATGCCTCGGCCCTCCGGGGCGGCTGCCCGGGCCGTGGCCAGGTTGGGATCGTGCTCGCACTGCGTGCTATGGTTCTTCGCGTTGTCAGCGAGCGCCGCTAGCTCAACTGGCAGAGCAGCGGACTCTTAATCCGCGGGTTCGGGGTTCGAGTCCCTGGCGGCGCACCCGTGATCAAGGTTCTGACCTGGGGGTGCTCTTCGGGCCAGAACCATTTTGCGTCCATAGTGGACGGTTGTGTGGCCCTCGCGTGCTCTGGACTGGACGGACGAGGTGGCACCGGACCGGCTTCCGACCTGGTTTGGTAGCCCCTTGACGGGCCTTAGCGACGTCGAGCTTGTGCGGATGCCCGCCGCAGCGACCGAACGTGCTGCACTTCGATACAACCTCGATTCCGGATACCCTGGGGGGTATCCGGAATCCACGACAGCGCGATGTCCGCCGATGTCGTCAACCCTGCGATTGTGCGCGGCCTGGACATTGACGACGTGCGCGCCGCGCTCGCCGCTCAGAAGGCTCGGCGGTCGCCCGCTAGGCGGGCCCGTCGGCACCGGCGGCCCGGGCCGAGCGGCCCTACGCGGTACCTCCGTGGCGGGAGGAGGCTTTGCACATGTCCGGCGCGGTGCTGGTCGTAGAAGACGACCGCGAGTTGCGTGAGCTGGTCCGCCGTTACCTGGAGCGGGCCGGCCACGCCGTGCACACCACCGGCTCAGGCGCGGAGGCGCTCGGCTTACTCGCCACGGGCGGCGTCGACCTGGTAGTACTGGATCTGGGTCTGCCGGACGTGGACGGCCTGGAGGTGCTCGCCGCCGCGCACCACGGCGCGGATGGCCGGGAGGTGCCGGTGGTGGTGCTGACCGCGCGCAGCGCCGTGGAGGACCGTATCGACGGGCTGCGCCGTGGTGCCGACGACTACGTCACCAAGCCGTTCAGCCCCACGGAGCTGGTCCTGCGGGTACAGGCAGTGCTGCATCGCACCCGCGGGGGTGCGGCGGCGCCGGGACCGGCGACGTTCGGGGGCGGCCGGCTGCGCCTGGACGAGGCCCGGCACGAGGCGTCAGTCGACGGCGCTTTACTGGACCTCACCCCGACCGAGTGGGGGCTGCTGGCCGCGCTTGCCGCCACGCCGGGTCGGGTGTTCTCGCGGTACGAACTGGTCAACCGGGTCCGCGGGTACGAGTTCGCCGGCTACGAGCGGACCATCGACTCGCACGTGAAGAACCTACGCCGCAAGCTCGGCCGCGAGGGTGCCGACATCGTCAAGACGGTGTTGGGTGTCGGATACCGGCTGGGGTGGTCACGTGACAAGTGACCGGCGACAGCTGGCCAGCCCGCTGGGTCGGCGGCTGCTGGCCGCGTTCGTGCTGGTCGCCCTGTCCTCGGTGGCGGTACTCACGGTGGCCGCCCTGATCGGCACCGACCGCGGCCTGGCCAGCGCGCACCGCAGCGAACGCGAGCAGGCGGCCAGCCGCGTTGCCGCCGCCGCCGGCACCGCGTACGCGACGGCTCGGGGCTGGCCCGGTGCGGATCTGAGCGCGGCCTCGGCGATCGCCGACGCCTCCGGAGCCCGGCTCCTGGTCGGCGACGCCGCCGGCACGATGGTGTGGCCGGGCCGGGGCATGGGCCCCGGGATGGGCGGCATGCACACCGACGGCGGCGGGGCGGTGGTGGAAGCCCCGGTCATTGTGGCCGGGCAGCGAGTGGGCACGGCACGCCTGGCGTTTCCCACCGCCGCGAATGGCGGCCGTACGGTCGCCTGGTCCTGGGTGATCGGCGCCGCGCTGGTGGCCCTCGCGGCCGCGCTGGCCGTCAGCGGGTACGTCTCCCGCCGGCTGACCCGGCCGCTGGTCGCCCTGGCCGCTGCGGCCCGCCGCTTCGCCGCCGGCGACCGGACGGCCCGCGCCCGCGTCAACGCCCCCGGTGA
>DASSUA010000366.1:0-5562 GCA_035707525.1 Pseudonocardiaceae bacterium | reverse complement strand
CCTGGACCGGCGGGCCGGCGCCGGTCGGGTCGAACCGCCGGCCGGCGCTCCCGCGGCCGCGCTGTCCTGGCAGGCACACCGCCTCGGCCCGGTGGTCCGGATGCTGCAGCTCGCCGAGCCCGGGTCGGCCCGGTTCTGGCAGGAGTGCTGGCTCGCCTGGGCCAGCGGCGGCACGTTGTGCCTGCCGGGCGGCCCGGTGACCCCCGAGACCCTGCACCGGCTGGGCATCACCACGGTCGTCGCGCCTTATCACGTGCTGCGCCAGCTGGCCGCGTCGACGGCGCTGCGGGAGGTGATCACCCCGATGGCCGAACTGCGGCCCTCCGCCGAGATCGTCGAGCTGGCCGGCGCCGGGGTGCGGCTGCACGCCCAGTACGCCGTCGAGGGCGCCGGCGTGGTCGCCACGCAGGAGTGCACGGCCGCCGTCCTGGCCGGCGGCTACGCACCCGTGCTGCAGGACATCGCGCCCGGCGTGCGGATCGGCGTGTGCGGGCCGCACGGGCAGGTGATGCCCTACGGGGTGGCCGGCCGGATCGCCGTCACCATCGGCGCCACCCGGTACGAGCCGGGCGACATCGGCCACGTCGACCGCGGTGGCGCGGTACACCTGCACGGAGCTGAATCCGACACCGTCGAGTGGGCCGGGCAGAAGCTGGTGATCCCCGCCCTGGAGCGCCACCTGGCCGCGCATCCGGACGTCGAGGATGCCGTCGTGACCTGCCGCGGGCACCGCCCGGTCGCGTACCTGGTGCCGCGCGCCGGCACCGGCTTCGACGCCCGCGAGGCACGCCTGCACGCCCGCCGGCGGTCCGTCCCCGGCGAGCCGCGGCTGTCGCAGGTGCACGTGGTCGCCGGGCTGCCGCGAACGCCCGACGGCCGCATCGACCGCCACGCGGTCTCCGAGGGGATGGTGCGCCGTTGACCGCGCGCCCGGTACTCGACCCGCCAGAGCTGGCCGAGATCGACCTCGCCGACGTGCGGCTGCACGCCGAGTACGACCTGACCCGGCTCTGGCAGCACCTGCGCGAGGAGCGGCCGGTCCACTGGAACGCCTCGCCCGGCACCGCGCCCGGCGGCTTCTGGGTCCTCTCCCGGTACGCCGACGTGCTGGCCGTCTACCGCGACCCGCGACGCTTCACCTCGACCCGCGGGAACATCCTGGCCACCCTGCTCGAGGGCGGCGACTCGGCCGGCGGCCGGATGATCGCGGTCAGCGACGGCCCGCGGCACCGGGCCGTGCGCAGCCTGCTCAACCCCTCGCTCAGCCCCCGGGGTCTGCGCTGGCTGCGGGACCGGGTCGGCGCGACCACGCACCGGCTGCTCGGCGCGGCCGTCGAGCGCCGCAGCTGCGACTTCGCCGCCGACGTCGCGGCGCGGCTGCCCTTGCTGACCATCTGCCACCTGCTCGGCGTGCCAGCGGCCGACCAGCCGTTCCTGCGCGAGCAGGTCGGCCTCGCGCTCGGCTCCGACCGGTCCACCCAGTCACCCGTCGAAACCTGGCTGGCGCGTAACGAGATCCTGCTCTACTTCCGCATGCTGCTCCGCGACCGGCGGGCGGCACCCGGCGAGGACCTGCTCAGCGTGCTCGTCGACGGCCGCATCGACGGCGAAGGTCTCAGCGAGGACGAGGTGGTCCTCAACTGCTACAGCCTCATCCTCGGCGGCGACGAGACCACCAGGATGTCCATGTCCGGCGCGGTCGCCGCCTTTGCCCAGCAACCGAAGGTGTGGCGCCAGTTCGCCACCGGCGAGGTCGAGACGGCCAGCGCGGTCGAGGAGATCCTGCGGTGGACGAGCCCCGCCATGCACTCCGGCCGCACCGCGGTCGAGGACGTCGAGCTGCACGGCGAACGAATCCGGGCCGGCGACGTCGTCAGCACCTGGATCGTCTCGGCCAACCGGGACGAACGGGAGTTCCCCGAGCCGAACATGCTCGACCTGCGCCGGTCACCGAACCGGCATCTCAGTTTCGGCTACGCCTCACACTTCTGCCTCGGCGCCTTCCTCGCCCGCATGGAACTCACCGCCCTGCTGACCGCCCTGCGGGACACGGTCTCCGGGATCGAGCTGGCCGGCCGCCCCAGCCGGATCTTTTCGACCTTCCTGGCCGGCTACACCGCGCTCCCCGTGGAGTTCACCCCGGCCTGAGACGGCGGCCGCGGACCGGCAAATCTCGCGGAGACGGGTGTGACGCATTGGTCAACAAGGAGTCCCGTCGTTGACCAATGCGTCACGTCGATCGAACGCGTTTGCCGCGGTCCCGGCGCGCCTGCCAGCTACGTCAGGTGGTAGCCGAAGGCGCTGGCGAGGTGGGCGCGGGCGTCGGCGAGGGCGCCGGCGACGATGCGGGCGGCCTCCCTGGCCTCGTCCGGCTTGTGGGTGGCCTGCACCTGCATCCGGAAGCGCGCGGCGCCGGTGGGCGTCGCCGGGAACTCGACCATGAACGCGTGCACGCCGCGGTCGAACAGTATTCGGCTGACCGTCCGCGCCAGCTTGTCGTTGCCGATCAGCACCGGCACGATCGGCGACGGCTCACCCATGCAGGTCAGCCCCTGGCTGGTCAGCTCGTCGCGCAGCGCGTGGACGGCGTCGAAGAGCTGGCCGCGCAGCGCCTGCCCCTCCGGTGACCGGACGATCTCGGCGGCCTTGAGGACCACCGCGGTCTGCATCGCCGACAGCGCGTTGGAGAACATGTGGGAGCCGGCGAACATCTTGACGTACTGCTTGACCGCGGGCGTGCGGGCGGCGAGGAAGCCGCCGTTGGACGCGAAGGTCTTGGAGAACGCCCCCATCACCAGGTCGACCTTGCCGACGAGGTCCTGGATGCCGAGCACTCCGGTGCCGCCCGGGCCCATGGCACCCAGGTCGTGCGCCACGTCGACCAGCAGCGTGGCGTCGAAGGCGTGGCAGAGCTCCTGCAGCGCCGCGACGTCCGGCCAGTCCGCGTCGACGGAGAACAGGCCGTCGGTCACGACGAGGATGCCGTTGCGGGCGTCGTGTTCGCGGATCCGGCGCAGGTGGTCGCCCACGGCCTGCACGCTCAGGTGGTCGTAGCGCACGATGTTCCTGGTCGCGGCCCGGGCCCCCTGCTGCAGGCAGGCATGGGCGAACCGGTCGATGACAATGTGGTCGTCCTGGCGGACCAGGCCGGTGATCGAGCCGAACCCGGCCGCCCAGCCGGTCGAGAACAGGGTCACGTGCTCGAGCTGGACCAGGTCGGCGAGGACCGCCTCCAGCTCGTTGGAGATCCGGGTGTTGCCAAGCACCATCGCCGACCCGGCGCTGTGCGGACCGAACTCGTGCATCGCGCGCAGCGCCGCCTCGCGGACGGCCGGGTGCGTGTTGAGCGACAGGTAGTCCTGTGAGTTGAAGTTGATACCGACGCTGCGGCGCCCGCTGTCGTCGGTGATCGTGGCGTGGCTGCCCGGGGCCTCCTCCAGCACCCGCGAGCACTGCCAGGTCTTGGTCCGGCGGCGGGCCTGGATCCAGCCGTAGTACTCCTCGGTCCGGTCGAGCAGGTTGCGGCCCACCGGGCGGTAGAAATCGTAGGAGCTCTTCTCCAGCGCGTACTCCTCGTCCGGATCGGGCGCGCTGGTGTAGGCCGGCTCCCACATCTGCTCGAGCTCCGGCCGAATTACCGGCAGTTCCTTGTCGAGGAACTCCAGGAATCCCACCAGGTCGCTTTCTTCGGTCCCGGCGAGCCGGTCCCACGGGATGTGGGTCGCCCAGTTGCGCATCATCTCGGAGACCTCGCCGGCCGCCATGGTCAGCTCGATGGCCTGCCGCCGCAGCGCCGTTCGGGAAGCGGCGTCGGCGAGCGCCTCCTTCGGGTTCCGGCCGCGTAGCTCCGCAGTGATCCGGCCGGCCGCGTCGAGGATGACCGCGATCAGCTGGCCGTCTTCCAGTTCGTTGGTCATGGCCTTCCTCACGCGGTGGTCTCGGCGAACGGATTGCGCTGGTAGGACCGGTAGGTTTCCTCGAAGTTGGTGAACACCGCGTGCTCGTGCGAGGACTTCTCGGCGGTGTCGCTGAGCAGGAACAGGTTCGACGGATCGAAGAACTCCGACACCGGAGCGACGTCGCCGTAGGCGGCGATGAACAGATCGGTCTGCGGCTGGTTCCCGCGCAGCATGGCGAACATCTGCAGCTCGTCGTGCCGAAGCGGGCGCATCTCGGCAAGCGTGCACACGTAGTCGTAGTACGCGGCCGCGGTCTGGCTCCGGCGCCGGTACTCGTAGTTCTTCAGCGCCACGTCGACCGGCTCCTCGCCGGAGAGCCACCCGTCCAGGGCCGTGGCCGCGAGCTCCGCGTCCCGGAAGGCGTGCGTCATGCCGATCGCGGTGCACTGGTCCTTGAAGCATTCCGCGTCGCCGACCAGCACCCAGCCGTTGCCGTACATCGGACGCAGGAAGGCGGCCTGGTCGAGCGTGCCGACGAAGCGCTCGGTGCGTTGCCCCTGCTCGCGGACGATCTCGCCGATCTGCGGGCTGACGTACTCGATCGCCCGCTGGAAGTTCGCCGGCACGTCCCGGCGGAAGTCGCTCGCCCACTCGCTCGGGCCGAACACCAGCGTCATGTTCTGGCCGAAGTTGGTCGGCACCACGGCCAGGGTCAACCGGCCACGGCGGTGCAGCTGCGCCGCTCCGAGGTTGAACCCCTCGTAGTAGCTCCAGTAGGCGAACGTGCAGCGTGGACGCTCGTCGTATTTGGGCAGCGCAAGTGCCCGGGCCAGGAACGAGTTGCGGCCATCGGCGCCAACGACCAGCCGCGCCCGCTCGGTGACCCGGCCGCCGTCGCGCGTGCGGTAGCGCACTCCGGCCACCGCGTCGTCGTCGTAGATCAGCTCCTCGACGTTCGCACCCTCGCGGAACTCGACGCCGGCCTCGATCGCGGCATCCACGAGAATCTTGTCGAGCACCCGCCGGCGCACCGACAGATAGCGCGTGGTCACTCCGGAGCCGTCCCCGTGCAGCTGCTGGAAATACCGCTTCACCAGCTCTTCCGGCACGCTCCCGGTCACCGAGATACCCTCATTGACCAGGTTCACGTCGGTATGCGACGGGGTCGACTCGAGCACCCGGTCCAGTACCCCCCAGCGATTGAGGTACGACGCGCCGTGGGGCCACAGGAAATGCGTCGACAGGACGTCGCTCGGAAAGGTCGAACGGTCAACCACGAGGACCCGGTAACCCTTGCGAGCCAGCAGCATTGCGGTCGACGAGCCGGCGCAGCGGCCGCCCACTACGATGATGTCGTACATGTCGTCATGAGACCCGGTACACCGCCGGGAAGCCATTTCGCCTGTCAGCCCGGCCCGAAATCTTGCCGACAGCTGGCATGTTGCGGCCCTGCTCCGCAGGGCGCCGCGGCTACGTGTGGTCTAGTGGTGGTCTAGCGGCCTTGCACCATTCTGCCGAACTCTTCGACGATCGAATCAGGGGCCTTGGCAACAACCTGCCAAATCCCGACCGGTAACATGGCGCCATATCGAACGCTTCGCTGACCGGGAGATGTCAACCGAACTCACCAACGGCCGTGAACTGGGGAACATGCCCACCGAAT
>DASSUA010000365.1:0-2998 GCA_035707525.1 Pseudonocardiaceae bacterium | reverse complement strand
GTCTGGCTGCGCGCCGTCGGCTCGGAGATGACCGAGGCCGACTGGTTCGACGAGCAGCGCCGCGCGATCGGCATGTGGATCGACGGCTCGGACGTGCGCCTGCCGGACGGCACGACGCTGTCATCCACCGAGTCCTGGCTTCTCGTCCTGCACGCCGGGCACTCCGACGTCGTCTTCACCCTGCCCGACGCCAGCTACGGCCAGCACTACCACCTGGTCCTGGACACCTGCGCCCCCGACACCCCCCAAAGCCACCCAACCCCCGTCCCCGCCGGCACCCCCATAACCCTCCCCACCCGCTCCCTCCGCCTATACCGCACCACCCAGTAACCGCGTGTCGTCCGTTTCGGTACGCATGTTTCACGTTTCGGTACGCATACCGCACGTTTGAGGCGGTAGCGGCGTGCTAGACGCGCGCCCAAACCGCGGACAGCGCCTTACCGTGCCCAGCCGGTAAGGCGCTGTCCGTGCTGTGCGGCAAGACGTCGCGGCACCACGTCGCGGAACAACGCTGACGCGTACCGAAACGTGCAACATGCGTACCGAAACGGACGACACGCGGAAAAGTGGGGTTTAGGTGGCTAGGACTAGGCGGCCTAGTTCTACTGGGGAGGCCAGGAGGTCGTGGCGTGGGAGGACTCGGACGGTGTAGCCGATGACGCCGGCCGCGGGTAGGGCGACGGTGGCTTCGTAGCGCTCGGCGCCGTCGGCGGCGCCGAGCGGCTTCATGGCGGTGGCAATGGGATCATGCAGCTCGTCGTGGTCGTCCACCCGGCCGATGACGACCTGGACGGTGACCTCGTCGGGACCCAGGCCGGGCAGCTCGACGGTGGCGCGCACGGTCAGGGGCGTGCCGAGGGCCAAGGAGACGCCGGTGGGCCCGTCGGGCACGCCGGTGGTGTCGACGTGGGCGACGCGGATCCTTGGCCAGGCGGCGTCCAGGCGGGCACGGTAGGTGGCCAGGTCGCGGGCGCCGGCGAAGGAGCCGGCGGTCACCGCCGCCGAGGAGCGGGCGGCCGGGGCGTACCAGTCCTCGACGTACTCCTGCACCATGCGGGAGGCCTGCACGCGCGGGCGCAGGGTGTCCAGCGTGTGGCGGACCATGGCGGCCCAGCGCGGCGGGACGCCCCGCTCGTCGCGCTCGTAGAACATCGGCGCGACCTGGGTGGCGAGCATCTCGTACAGCGCCGCCGCCTCGAGGTCGTCGCGGCGGTTGGGGTCGGCGACGCCGTCGGCCGTCGGGATCGCCCAGCCGTTCTCGCCGTCGTAGAGCTCGTCCCACCAGCCGTCGCGGATCGACAGGTTGAGCCCGCCGTTGAGGGCTGCCTTCATGCCGGAGGTGCCGCACGCCTCGAGGGGCCGCAGCGGGTTGTTGAGCCAGACGTCGCAGCCCCAGTACAGGTAGCGGGCCATCGACATGTCGTAGTCGGGCAGGAACACCATGCGGTGGCGGACCTCGGCGTCGTCGGCGAACCGGACGATCTGCTGGATGAGCGCCTTGCCGCCGTCGTCGGCCGGATGGGACTTGCCCGCGATGACCAGCTGCAGCGGCCGCTCGGGGTGCAGCAGCAGCGTGCGCAGCTTCTCGGCGTCGCGCAGCATGAGCGTCAGCCGCTTGTAGGTCGGCACCCGCCGGGCGAACCCGATGGTGAGCACGTCCGGGTCGAACACGCGCGAGGTCCAGCCCAGCTCGGGCGCCGACGCGCCCCGCTGCAGCCACGCGGCGCGGACCCGGCGGCGCACCTCGTCGACCAGGCGGCCGCGCAGCTCGCAGCGCAGGTCCCAGAGCACCCGGTCATCGGCCGGCGAGGGCGCGGTCCACCGGTCGGTATGCGTCTCGCCCAGCAGCGCGACGATCTCGCGGGAGGCCCAGGTCGGCCCGTGCACGCCGTTGGTGACCGAGCCGATCGGCACCTCGCGGGCGTCGAGCCCGGACCACATGCTGCGGAACATGTCGCGCGACACCGTGCCGTGCAGCCTGGACACGCCGTTGGCGCGCTGGGCCAGCCGCAGGCCCATGTGCGCCATGTTGAACATGCCGGGGTTCTCCTCGGCGCCAAGCGCCAGGATCCGCGACAGCGGCACGCCGGCGAGCAGGCCACCGGCGCCACGCGCCTCCGCGAAGTAGTGGCTGATCAGGTCGACCGGGAACCGGTCGATGCCGGCCGGCACCGGGGTGTGCGTGGTGAACACGGTCCCCGACCGCACCGCGGTGAGCGCGGTGTCGAAGTCCAGGCCGTCGTTCATCAGCTCGCGGATGCGCTCCAGGCCGAGGAAGCCGGCGTGGCCCTCGTTGGTGTGGAACACCTCCGGCTGCGCGATGCCCGACAGCGCGCAGAACGCCCGCACCGCGCGCACCCCGCCGATGCCGGCCAGGATCTCCTGCTTGACGCGATGGTCCTGGTCACCGCCGTAGAGCCGGTCGGTGATGCCGCGCATCTCGGCGTCGTTGTCCTCGATCTCGCTGTCGAGCAGCAGCAGCGGGACCCGGCCGATCTGGGCGTTCCAGATCCGGGCCTTCAGCTCGCGCCCGCCGGGCATGGCCACGTGCACGAGCACCGGCGCGCCATCGGCGTCGGTGACCAGCTGCAGCGGCAGCCCCTGCGGGTCGATCGCCGGGTAGTGCTCCAGCTGCCAGCCGTCCATCGACAGCGACTGCTTGAAGTAACCGGATCGGTACAGCAGCCCGACGGCGATCAGCGGAACCCCGAGGTCGGAGGCCGCCTTGAGGTGGTCGCCGGCGAGCACGCCCAGGCCGCCGGAGTAGTTGGGCAGCACCTCGGAGACGCCGAACTCCATCGAAAAGTAGGCGATCGAGACCGGCATCGACGGGTCCTCGGCGCGGCGCCGCTGGTACCAGCGCGGCTCGGACAGGTACCGCTGCAGGTCCTCGGCGAGCGAACGGGTGCGCTCGACGATCTCGCCGTCCTCGGCGAGTTCGGAAAGGCGCCCCGCCGGCAGCTCGCCGAGCAACCGCACGGGATCGCCCTCGACCTGC
>DASSUA010000364.1:0-12237 GCA_035707525.1 Pseudonocardiaceae bacterium | reverse complement strand
CGGGCCGGCGCCGGCGGCGTTGGGCAGCAGCGCCGCCGACAGGTCGTTCCAGGTGATCATCGGGACCACCGCGTCGATCCTGCGGTCGGTGCCGGCCAGCATGAGCGCCAGGGCGCCGCCGTAGGACGAGCCGCTGACGCCGATCCGCGGGTCCCCCGGCCGGTCGGTGCGCACCTCCGGCCGCGCGGCCAGCCAGTCGACCAGCGCCTGAGCGTCGACGACCTCGTAGTCCGGCGAGTTGAGCGCGATCTGCCCGGTGCTGCGGCCGAACCCGCGGGCCGTGTACGCGAGCACGACGAAGCCATCGCCGGCCAGCTCACGGGCCTGCTCGACGACCGACTCCTTGCTGCCGCCGAACCCGTGGGCCAGCAGAATGGCCGGCGCCGGTGTGCGCCGCGGCAGGTAGACGGTGGCGTCCAGGCGGACGTACTCGTCCCGGTTCGGGCCGTCGCGCACGTCGATGCCGACGTCGCGGACCACGATCGGATCGCGATCCGCGCCGCCGGCGGTCAGCAGCACCGTGGCGACGCCGGCGGCGGCGACGGCGAGCACCGCGGCCAGGGTCACCGCCCGCCGGCCGGACCAACGCAACCTTGTCACGACCTCGACGTTACGGGGGAGGCCGCGCCGCCCGTGATCTGGTCTCAGCTACTTCTCAGTAGCGTGACAGTCCCCACACTTGGCCACGTCCCGCCTCCCATTTCGCCCATCTTGGGCACGCTCCGAGTGGTGTGATCGGGCCTCGATCGGCAAGAATCGGTCCTGTCGTGGAGGGGAGTATTCCTTCGCGGTGGTGCCGTCATCACGGGCCGTCCACATGGTCCCGGTGCCCCCGGCCGGTCGGGCCCGCTAGCGGGAGTCGCCGGTGGAAGAGACCTCCGGTCGTAGGCGCGCGCGTGTCCGTCGAGCCGGAGGTGGCGGCGAGTGAATGTACCGGGCTGGCTATGGCTGGCGACCATTGGCGGCCTGCTGGTGCTGCTCGCGATCGACCTGGTCATCGTCGACCGTAAGCCGCATGAGGTCACCATTGGCGAGGCGGCCAGATGGGTCGTGTTCTATATCGGCACCGCGGTGCTGTTCGGGCTGGGAGTGTGGCTGTTCGCCGGGGGTGAGTACGCCGGGCAGTTCGTTGCCGGCTACATCACCGAATACTCGCTCTCGGTCGACAACCTGTTCGTGTTCGTGATCATCATCTCGCGGTTCGCCGTGCCGGCGATCCACCAGCACAAGGTGCTGCTGATCGGCATCGTGCTGGCGCTGCTCATGCGGGGCATCTTCATCGCTCTTGGCGCCGCGGCGATAGCCCGGTTTACCTGGGTGTTCTACTTGTTCGGGATGTTCCTGATCTACACGGCGTGGAAGCTCGCACGCGAGGGCACGGGCTCGGACGAGGAGTTCAAGGAGAACGCCGTGCTGCGCTCCGCGCGGCGCATGCTGCCGGTGACCAACCACTATCGCGGCGCCCGCTCGTTCGTGCGGGAGAACGGCAAATTCCTGGTCACGCCGATGTTCATCGTGATGATCGCCATCGGGACCACCGACCTGCTGTTCGCGGTCGACTCCATCCCCGCGATCTTCGGCCTGACCAAGGAGCCGTTCCTGGTCTTCACGGCCAACGCGTTCGCGCTGATGGGTCTTCGCCAGCTCTACTTCCTGATCGGCGGCCTGCTGGACCGGCTGGTCTACCTGTCGGTCGGGCTCGCGGTCATCCTCGGCTTCATCGGCGTCAAGCTCATCCTGGAGGCGCTGCACGAGAACTCGCTGCCGTTCCTCAACGGCGGCGACGGGCTGCCGGTGCCGACCGTCGGGATCGAGCTTTCGCTCGGGGTCATCGTCAGCGTGCTGCTCATAACGACCGTCGCCAGCCTGCTCAAGGTCCGCCGCGACCCGGAGGCCGTCCGCCCGCGTTCGTGAAATCCATTCGACGCCGCTCGCCGGCTTGACGCACGCTGTCGTTCATGGAGTGGTTGGTGCGGCGGGCGACCCAGGCCGACGTACCTGCGCTGGCCAGGGTGAACGTCGAGGCATGGCGCAACGCCTACCGTGGCATCGTCCCGGACTCGTTTCTCGACGGCATGGACGTCGAGCGCCGGGAACGCGGCTGGGCCCGGTGGGTCGCCCTGCCCCCACCCGACGCCGTGTTCGTGGCCACCGGCGACGGTGACGACGTCGTCGCCTATTGCGGGGTCTCGGCGGTGCGCGAAGCAACAGACGCGCACCCGATGCTGCCGACCGGGGAACTGCAGGCGATCTATGCCCTCCCGACCGTGCTGGGCGGCGGCGCCGGCCACGCCGTGCACGAGGCCGGGCTCGTATCGCTGGCCGAGGCGGGCTTCCGGCATGTCGTCCTGTGGGTGTTCGAGGACAACCTGATCGCGCGTCGCTTCTACGAGCGGCACGGCTGGAGCAGCGACGGCGTGCGCGACGTGTTCGAGGTCGGCGACGCCCGGCCGATGGAGGTGCGCTACTCCCGCCGCCTGCCCTGACGGTCCTCCCGGCTACCCTGCGAGACGGATCACCATTGCTCGGGATCACCACTGCTCGGGATCACCACTGCCCGCCGACTAGGGAGCTTCGTGGATTTGCGTGCGGCCGAGCCTGCGCTCGCATCCGATCCGCGCCGGCACGGCCGCCCCGTGCTGGCCGCGCTGCTGCTGGTCGCCGCGTCGGTGTGGACCGTCGCGCTGGCGCTGCTGCTCGACTCGGGGCCGATCGACCTGATCGACCTGCAGGTCTACCGCACCGGCGGGCAGGCGTGGAGCAACGGGCAGCCGCTGTACGACCCCGCGTTTCCGGCGCCGCTGCCCGGCCCGCCACTGCCGTTCACGTACCCCCCGCTGGCGGCCGTGCTGTTCGCCGGGCTGGCGGTGCTGCCCTGGCCGGTGGCCGTGGCGGTCCTGGTCGCGTCGGGCCTGGCCGGGCTGGTCGCAGCCAGTTGGCTCACCACCGACCGCTTAGCGGGCGGTCGGATGCGCGTCGCAATGCTGACGGCCGCCGCGGTCGCGATCGCGCCGCTGCTCGAGCCGGTTCGGGAGACGCTCTCGTTCGGGCAGATCAACCTGCTGCTGCTCGGCGTCATCGCGGCCGACTGCCTGCTGCCGAGGACGCCGTGGCCGCGCGGCATGCTGATCGGCCTGGCCGCGGCGGTGAAGCTGACCCCGCTGGCGTTCGTGCTGTTCTTCGTGGCCCGCCGGCAGTGGCGGCCGGTGCTGGTCGCGGCGGGGACGTTTGTCGGCGCGGGGCTCGTCGGGTGGCTGCTCGCGCCGTCGGACACCCGGGAGTACTGGTTGGGGGCGCTGCTCGATCCGGGCCGCATCGGCCGCCTGGAGTTCGCCAGCAACCAGTCGATCCGTGGCCTGCTGCACCGGTTCGACCTGCCGGCCGGCGTCGAGTCGCTGAGCTGGCTCGCGCTGTGCGCCGCGGTCGGCGTGCTCGCCCTGATCGGCATCGCCGGGCTGCGCGACCGCGGGGACGAGGTGGGTGCGCTGCTGGTGACCGCGGCGGCGGTGCTGCTGGTCTCGCCGGTGTCCTGGTCGCACCACTGGGTGTGGGTGCCGCTCGGCCTGCTGTGGCTCGGCGTCTTCGCGTGGCGGCGGCGCTCGACGGCCCTCGCGGCGTTGACCACCCTGGTGGCGGCGGTGTTCGTGGCGTCCCCGCACTGGTGGCATCCCTACCGCGACGGCCGCGAATGGAGCTGGGTGTGGTGGCAGCACCTGGTCGGCAACGCCTACTTCTGGTGCGCCATGGCGGTCGTGCTGGTAGCTGCGGCGACCAGCGGCTCGGTACGGTCCATGCGTGGCCGGCAGGGATGACGTCGAGATCGTAGAGGTCGCCGGGCGCCAGGTGCGGATCACCAACCCACACAAGGTGATCTTCCCGGAGCGCGGCGAGACCAAGCTCGACCTCGCGCACTACTACCTGGCGGTCGGCGGCCCGCTGATGGCGGCGATGGGCGGGCGCCCGGTGCTGCTGCAGCGGTTCCCCGAGGGGGCGACGGGCCAGTCCTTCTTCCAGAAGCGGGTCACCCCGACCAAGGCGGATCCGTGGCTCACCACGACCGTCGTGTCCACCCCCAACGGCACCACCTCAGACGCGCTGGTCGCCGCCGATCTCGCCCACGTGCTGTGGGCGATGAACATGGGCTGCCTCGGCTTCCACGTCTGGCCCAACACGGCCGCGGACCCCCAGCACGCCGACGAGCTGCGCATCGACCTGGACCCGGGCCCGGGCGTGACGTTCGAGATGATCCGCGAGGCGGCCGCGCACACCGGGGCGCTGTTCGATGAGCTCGGGATGGTCTGCCACCCGAAGACGACCGGCAGCCGCGGGATCCACGTGTACGTGCGGCTGCAGCCGCGGTGGGACGGCTACCACGTGCGGTCCGCCGCCGTCGCGGTCGCCCGCGAGCTCGGGCGCCGGCGGCCGGACCTGATCACGGCCGCCTGGTGGAAGGAGGAGCGCGGGCCCCGGGTGTTCGTCGACTTCAACCAGAACGCGCCGCACAAGACCGTCTTCGGCGCCTGGTGTGTGCGGGCCAGCCCGCACGCGCAGGTCTCCGCCCCGTTCGCGTGGGACGAGCTGGACGCCGTGATGCCGCGCGAGCTCACCCTCGCCACCGTCCCGGGCCGGGTCGCCGAACGCGGCGACCCGTGGGCCGACATGGCCAGCGACCCCCAGTCCCTGGAACCGGTGCTCGAGCTGCACGAGCGCGACCTGGCGGCCGGGCTCATGGACGCGCCGTGGCCGCCCGTCTACCCGAAGATGCCCAACGAACCACCCAGGGTGGCGCCAAGCCGGGCCAAGCGCGCAACCAGCGGAAACCGGTCTTGATCCCGCGGCCAGCCAGTGGGCGGCGCTTCCAGCCGCCGAGTCGCGCTTGAGGATGTTGACCCAAGAGTCAACGGATCGGCTCCGCGTTGACGCATCGGTCACATCGAACAGAAATTCATCGTGGCTCCGGCCAGGCCCGGCCCCCGGTCGCCGGCTGAGCCACCGGGGGCACTCGGCGTCCACTTACCGCGTGACGAACACCGCGACGGTGCGGGCCGGCACGGTGAAGGCTCCGGCCGCCGGGTCGTAGCGGGACGCCTTGACCACCGGGTCGCCGCCGCCGGCCTGCACCGGGTGCAGCGCGTACCGGGCGCCGGCCAGCGCCCCCACGGTCTGCGTGGTGGCCTCGTCCGAGGCGTTGAACACCACGACGATGCCCTCGGCGTTCGGGTCGAGGTCGGTGCCGGCCCGGTCGTCGAGCACCATGACGATCACGCCGGGGGCCTGGGCCGGGCCCCCGGTCGGGAAGCCGACCCGCTGCTGGACCAGATCGGCGGTGCCGAGCCGGAACAGCGGCGAGGAGAACCGGATCCGCAGCAGCTCCAGCGCCCGGTCCCGGGACGCCTGGATGTGCGCCGGCTGCGGTTCCAGCGCCGGGTCGCCCAGCAGCGGGCGCATGAAGCCCCACTTGGACTCGTTGTCCTCGCGCGGCGGCAGGCCGGAGCCCCAGGTCGAGTCGCGGTAGGACCAGTCGATCCGGTTGAACCAGTCACCGGAGTTGTAGCTGTTGCGGTCGAGCGACTTGGACCGCAACAGGTCGGTGCCGGCGTGCCAGAACGACGGGCTCTGCGCGAACGCCGCGGTGGCCAGCGCGACCGTGTTTGCCCGCACCCGGTCGGGCATCGTCACCGGCTGCGGCAGCTTGTACTGCAGCACGTCGAACAGGGTCTCGTTGTCGTGCGCGTCGACGTAGGTGATCGTCTCGCTCGGGTCGCCCGCATAGCCGGCGGGCTGGCCGTTGTAGTCGACCTGCGAACCGCGCACGGTCGCACCGGTCCGGTCGACGAACGTGTAGTCGCGCAGGTTGCCGGCGAGCCCGACCTTGATCTGGTCGTGGTACAGCAGCAGCCTGGCGAGCTGCTGTTCCGGCGTGCCGTTGACCGGCGCGCCGTTCGGGTCGGTGAAAAGGCCGCTCGCGAAGCCCTGGATGCGGGGGTCGGCGTCGAACGGGCCGCCGCCGCGGACGCCGTCGCGCAGCCGGTCGGAGAACGTGCCGATCCCGGTGCCGGCCATGTTGAGCTGGGAGGCCTGCTCGAACCGGGCGTTGTCGGCGACCTCCCCGAAGTTCCACCCCTCGCCGTAGACGTAGATGGCGCGGCCGTCGACGCCGTCCTCGGCGAGCGTCAGCGAGTCCAGCGCCGCGCGCACGGCCAGCATGTTGGCCTTGGAGTGGTGGCCCATCAGGTCGAAGCGGAACCCGTCGACCTTGTACTCGCGCGCCCAGGTGACCACCGACTCGACCATGAGCTTTTCCATCATGCGGTGCTCGGTCGCGGTGTTGGCGCAGCACGTGGACGTCTCGACGCGGCCGGTGGCGGAGAGCCGGTGGTAGTAGCCGGGCACGATCCGGTCGAGGATCGAGTTGCGGTGCTGCCCGGAGGCCGGCGTGTGGTTGTAGACGACGTCCATCACCACTCGCAGACCGGCGCCGTTGACCGCCTTGACCATCTCGCGGAACTCGCGGTTGCGCGCGGTGCCCTCTGGGTCGGTCGAGTACGAACCCTCCGGCGCGGTGTAGTGCAGCGGGTCGTAGCCCCAGTTGAAGCCGTCGGTGTCGCGCACCGGCGAGATGCATGCCTGCTGCTGCTCGGAGTCCGGCGGCAGCGACGGCAGATCGCACGCCGGCTGCTGCTGAGCCGACCGGCGTTCCTCGACGCTGGCCAGGTCGTTGGTCGGCAGCAGGTGCAGCGAGTTGAGCCCGGCCTGGGCCAGGCCGCGCAGGTGGCGCATGCCGTCGCTGCCGGCGTGGGTGAACGCCAGGTAGGTGCCGCGGTGCTGGGCCGGCACGGTCTCGTCGGTGATCGAGAAGTCACGCACGTGCAGCTCGTAGATCGTGCTGTCCTCGGGCTTGGCCAGCGCCGGCTTGGCCAGCGCGCCCCAGCCGTCCGGCAGCAGCGCCCGGTCGTCGAGGTCGAGCAGGATCGAGCGCTCGGCGTTGGTGGTCAGGCCGAGCGAGTACGGGTCGGTCACGACGTTGACCCGCATCGCGTCCTCCGCCGGCACGTACACGTTGACCTCGTAGGCGTAGGCGGCGTTGCGCCACGAGGGCTGGCCGCTCACCCGCCAGACCCCGTCGCTGTCGCGGCGCATCGCGACCCGCTGCGCCGGCTGCGGGCCGGCCGGGTCGAGCAGCAGCACGACGGCGTTCGCCGTTGGCGCCCACAGCGCCAGGCCGGGCCGGCCGCCGCGCCAGGTCGGGCCGAGGTCGGCGCCGTACGCGGCCGAGTAGACGTCGTCGAGCACGCCGTGGGTCTGCACCCCGGTCGCGTCGGCCAGCCGGCCCCGCGCGTCGTAGGCGGCGACGGCGACCTGACCGGTGAGGATGGCCGGGACCCGTCCCAGGTGGGTGGCCGGCAGCCGCAGCGCCTCGTACGCGGCCAGGTGCGGATACTGCGCTCGCACCTGCGCCGGCAGCCCGGCCGGGTCGAGCGTCAGCGGCATGGCCTCGCCGCCGCTGATCCCGTCCTCGGTCGCCACCAGGCCGCCCTGCGCCGCGTAGTGCAGCCGGAACGACCAGCCCTGCACGTCCGCCGGCAGGTCCAGGGCCACCAGGTCGCGGCGCAGCCACTGCGCCTCCTGCTCGCGCAGGTTCGGCGGCGCCGTTCCGGCCGTCACCGTCAGCACGTGCGTGGCCAGCACGTAGCTGAACGTGGTCGGGTCGCCGTCGGCGGCCACGAAGAACGGGATGTTCGGCCCGTTGCGCACGCCGCCGGCGCCGTAGTTCTCCTCCCAGGACAGCCCGTGCGACGCCTTGACCTCGTACTGGCCGGCGGGGATCGCGGTGGTCGAGAAGGTGAGCACGCCGTCGCCGTCCGGGTCCTGCAGCCAGGAGCGCATGCACTCCGGCGCCCAGTCGCCGGGGCAGCCCAGCTCGCTGGTGTAGCTGCCGGGCGCGGTGACGATCGGCCCCTCGGCGTCGGAGGTGATCCAGTGCGTGGCGTGGTCGTAGAAGAACCGGACCGGCCCGCCGGCCGTGGTGTAGCCGATGTTCGGACCGTTCTGCGCCCCGCCGGCGCCGTAGTTCTCGGTCCACGAGCTGTTCAGGGCGGCCTTGTACTCATACGAGCCTGCGGGCGGCGCGAACGTCCCCTTCCAGATCTCGTCAGCGGGGTCCCGGGTCAGCTGCAGCTGCGCGCACTCCGGCTGCCAGTCACCCGGGCAGCCCAGCTCGGAGCCGTGCGATCCGGGCACCGACACCGCAGCCGGCGGCGGCGTGTGATCGGCGACCGCGGGCAGCGCCACGAGCACGACGGCGGCCGACACGGCGGCCGCGGCCAGGCTCGCCATCGCGGCGACGGTTCGGCGGGTGTTTCGCATGGCGCCACTCCCGGGTCCAGACAGACGTTGCAGCGAACACTCTGCCGGGTGCCGCGCGATGGTCAAGCCCTCAAGAGGACGATGACCGCCATGACCCTCCAGCGTGCGCTGGGCCGGGTGCTGCGCGACACCGGGCCCGCGGTGCTGGACGCGCTCGGCCGGCTGCCGGGTTCGGACCTGACCACGCTGCTGCTGGCGGCGATGCGGGCGCGGGCCGCGCGGGTTCGGGCGCCCGACGTGCTGCGGCGCTACCGGGAGGACCGCTTCGTGAGCCCGGCCCAGGTGCCGCACCGGCAACTGCGGGCCGCCGAGGACGCTGTGCTGTCGGCGCTGCCGGCGGAGTTCGACGTCATCACGCTGGCGCCGGTGGTGCCGCTCGGCACGCACGCGGCGCTTGGCGGCGTCGACCAGAACAACGTGCTGACCACGATCAGGGGCACCGAGGTGGCGGCCGACCCGACGAGTGCGCTCGCCGTGGAGGCGGCGGCCAGGCGGGCCGGACGGCGGGACGGGGAGGTCCGGCCGGCCGGGGAGGTCCGGCTGGCCGCGCTGCAGCGGGTGCTGCGCGCGCAGCGGTTCGACGGCCCGGCGAGCTTCGCGCACTTCACGCTGCTTGGCCTGGTGTCGGCCGGGCGCGATACCGGGAACCTCGGCTTCGAGCGGCGGCACGCCGTCGAGCACCTGCGGATCGCCGTGGACGCCGTGCGCGCCGCCCTTTCCGGCCGCGCCGCCGAGGTTGCGCTCACGGTCCTGGATCCGCGCTTCGAAGCAGCGGCCCAGGCCGTCCGCGAGGCGCTGCCCGGCGTGGTCGACGACCCGCATCGCCAGGCCGGGCGGCGCTACTACGACGGGCTGTGCTTCAAGCTGATCGTCGCCGATGGCGAGCAACGCGTCGACGTCGGCGACGGCGGCTTCGTCGGCTGGACCCAGGCGATGCTCGCCGACCGCAAGGAGCGCCTGCTGATCAGCGGCATCGGGGTCGAGCGGCTCGCCCTGCTGGCTGCGCAATTCAGTACGATCAGCTAGGTTCTTGCATTTCGAGCCGAGCTAATTGGACGGCTTCACGTTCGCGACGTTGGTGGTCGTCGGATTCACGGCGTGCGTCGAGTTCGGGTCGTATGCCTTCGTGCATCCGGTGGTTCGCAGTCCTGAACTGGAAACCGTCCCTCTGACGTCAGAACAGCGCCCGACGTCAGATCAGCGCCGACAGCCGCCAGACGGTCGCGCCGCGAAGCCGGTTGGCGCACTGCACCGCGAGCGCCGTGTGGTCGACGCCGGCCTTGGTGAACGTGACCCCGGCGCCGATCGGGTGGTCGGTGTAGAACGCGCCGGAGCCGGTCGCCGGGCCGGCACCCAGCTGCCAGATGTCCTCCACGAGCGCAGCCTGGGCCTCCCGGTTGAAGTCCTCCCAGCGGGTGTTGCCGCGCGCCGGCTCGTCCTCCCAGACGTACTCGCCCTGGCCGGCGATCGTGGCCTGCGCCCACAGCGCGTCGGTGGCGTAGCGCACCCCGACGTTCTGGAACTGCCAGACGTGGGTGCACTCGTGCACGAGGGTTTCCAGGTTCGTCGCCGGGTTGTAGTCCTTCATGTAGATCGTGTTGCCGAGGGTGAACGGGCGGCTGTTCACGCTGAACAGGCCCGCGAACCCCTCGACCAGCCGGACGTTGTAGAGGGCGACCGAGCGCCGGAACACCGGCTTCAGCATCTCGCGCTCTGAGCTGGTCAGTGCCCGCTCGCCGCGCTGCATGAACAGCAGCGCCTGGGCCAGCGCCAGGGCCTTGCCGGCGAGCAGGACGACCGAGCCGGCGAGGTTGGAGGCGAGATCACCAAGGCCCCGCAGGGCGAGCTTGCCGTCCCACGCCAGCAGGCCGCCGATCCCGCCGACGACGAGCCGGATAATCCCCGCGACGAGGCCCACGGCCAGGTCGACGATCGCCTGTACCGCCGTCGCGAAAAGCTCGAACGCCCCCGACACGACGGTTGCCAGCCAGTGCAGCACGAACCGCAGCGCCGATCCGACGCCGGCCGCTCGACCGGCCGCCTCCGCCGCCCGGTCGAGCCCGTTTCGGCCCAACGTCCCGACGGTCTCGACGACGTCGGACACCGCCTGCGCGGCGCCCCCGCCGACGGCCTCCACCGCGCGCGCCGACACGTCGGCCGCCTTGCCGATACCGGCACCTACCGTGCTCAACCCCGAGCCCGCCACGACCGCAGTCACCTCCACCACACGGCGCCGTCGGAACGGCGTCCGAACGACACAGCCACGCCCTGATCACGTGTGGAGCGCCGGCGACCGGAATCAGTACGTTCCGCCGCGGCCGTCACCCGTTTGCCGGCATGCGATGCGAGACGTTAGCCGCCGCCGGACGTGCTCGCCAGCGTTTCCGGCGTAGCCCGGCCACGGGGGCGTGATCAGCAGTTTTGCCGTGTTAGGACGCTTGACGTGGTCGTGGCGTGGGGAGCAGCGTCGGTATTGGGCGCGTGCCGGCAAAATTTCCGCCGAGGCGAAAGATTCGATAATGATGATATTCAACGGTCATGGCCGGGCGGGTCGGATCCGGCATTGCGCGGTCTTCGGTGGAGTGCTGCTTGTCCTGGTCTCCGGCGCAACGGCGGCCGAGCCGCCAATGGTGACGGCGGCCGAGCCGCCCATCGCCACGGCGGCCGAGCCGCCCGTCGGCGCAGCGGCGTCCGTCGAGGTGACTGCTGCGTGCGTATCCACGGCGGACTGCCTGTCGCGGATGACGTTGGCCGAAAAGGCCGGGCAGATGACCCAGGTGGCCAACACCTACATATCGAACAAACAGGACATCACGACCTACGCCCTCGGCTCGGTGCTCAGCGGCGGTGGCGGCGGCCCCAACGGCGCCGGCGGCACCGCCACCCAGTGGGCCGACATGGTCGACGACTACCAGGGTTATGCGCTGCGCAGCCGCCTGGGGATTCCGCTGCTGTACGGGGTGGACGCCGTGCACGGGCACAACAACGTGCAGGGCGCGACGATCTTCCCGCATCACATCGGAATGGGTGCGACCAGGGACGCGGCGCTCGTGCAGCGGGTCGAGGACATCACCAGGCAGGAGGTGCTCGGCACCGGAATCCGCTGGTCGTTCGCGCCGTGCGTGTGCGTGCCACGGGACGACCGTTGGGGCCGGACCTACGAGGGCTACGGGGAGGACCCGGCGATCGTCTCCCCGCTCGGCGCGGCCGCGGTCCGGGGCCTGCAGGGCACGGCGGTCGGCGCGACCTCGGTGCTGGCCAACGCCAAGCACTACGCCGGCGACGGCGGCACCCTGTTCGGCACCGGCGACGGCGGCTACCTGATCGACCAGGGCGACGCCCGGATCAGTGAGAGCGAGCTCCGCGCGGTCCACCTCGCGCCGTACCAGAGCGCGATCGCCGCCGGCGTCGGCTCGGTGATGGTCTCCTACAGCAGCTGGAACGGGCAGAAGCTGCACGGCGACCGGTACCTGATCACCGACGTGCTCAAGGGCGAGCTGGGCTTCGCCGGCCTCGTCGTCAGCGACTGGGCCGGGGTCAAGCAGCTCCCGTTCCCCAGCTACGCCACGCAGGTCGAGCACGCGGTCAACGCCGGGATCGACATGATCATGGTGCCGGACACCTACGTCGCGACCATCAATGCCATCGTCAACGCCGTCAACGCCGGCCGGATCCCGCTGTTGCGGGTCGACGACGCCGTCACCCGCATCCTCAACGCGAAGTTCGCGCTCGACCTGTTCAACCGGCCCTACACCGACCGCGGCCACACCGGCCTGGTCGGCTCGGCCGAACACCGCGCCGCCGCCAGGGAGGCCGTGCGCAAGTCGCTGACCCTGCTCAAGAACGACGGCGGCGCGCTGCCGCTGCCAA
>DASSUA010000363.1:0-2200 GCA_035707525.1 Pseudonocardiaceae bacterium | reverse complement strand
AGTACGAGGGCACCTCGCCGGCCGGCTCGCACAAGCCGAACACGGCGGTGGCCCAGGCGTACTACAACGCGGCGGCCGGCATCCGCCGGCTCACCACCGAGACCGGGGCTGGCCAGTGGGGCAGCGCTTTGGCGTTCGCCTGCGCCCAGTTCGGCCTGGACTGCGAGGTGTGGCAGGTGCGCGCCTCGTACGACCAGAAGCCGTACCGGAAAATCATGATCGAGACGTTCGGCGGGGTGATCCACCCCTCCCCCTCGCCGCTGACCGCCGCGGGCCGGGCGGTGCTGGCGGCACACCCCGATTCACCCGGCTCGCTCGGGATCGCGATCTCGGAGGCGGTGGAGGTCGCGGCACAACACCCGGACACCAACTACTCGCTCGGCAGCGTGCTCAACCATGTGCTGCTGCACCAGACCGTGATCGGCGAGGAGACCCTCGCCCAGTTCGCCCAGGTGGGCCTCTGGCCCGACCTGCTGATCGGCTGCACCGGCGGCGGCTCGAACTTCGGCGGCCTGGCGTTCCCGTTCCTGCGCGAGAAGCTGGCCGGCCGGATGGACGTCACCATCCGCGCTGTCGAGCCCGCCTCATGCCCCTCCCTGACCAGGGGCGTGTACGCGTACGACTTCGGGGACACGGCCGGCATGACTCCCCTGATGAAGATGCACACGCTGGGGCACGGCTTCATCCCCGACCCGATCCACGCCGGAGGGCTGCGCTACCACGGCATGTCCCCGCTGTTGTCCCACGTCTACGAGCTCGGGCTGCTCGAGGCGGTGGCCAAGACCCAGCGGGAGTGCTTTGAGGCGGGCGTGCGGTTCGCGCGCGCCGAGGGCATCATTCCGGCCCCGGAGCCGACCCACGCCCTGGCCGCCTGCATCGACGAGGCGCTGCGCTGCAAGGAGTCGGGCGAGCCCCGGGTGATCCTGACCGCCCTGTGCGGCCATGGCCATCTCGACCTGGCCGCGTACGGGGCCTACCTCGACGGCACCCTGGTCGACCACGAGCTCTCCGCCGAGGAGGTGGCCAAAGCGGTCGCGTCACTGCCCACCGTTCCGGCATAGCCGGCCGCTACCAGGCCCCGCACGAGGCCAGGCCGCACGACGCTGAGCCGCACGACGCTGAGCCACGACCAGCGTCGCGGCTCGTCGGGTCAGGGCTCGTCGGCCAGGCGCCGGGCCGCCTCCCGGCAGGCGGCCAGCACCGCGCGGGCGTACTCCGGGGTGGCTCCGGCCAGGCCGCACGCCGGCGCCACCACGACCTGGGCCGGCAGCCGCTCCGCCGGCAGGCCGATCTCCCGCCACAGCCGCCTGACCCGGTCGGCGACCTGCGCCGACGTCGGCGCCTGGGTGCCCACCGGCGCCGCCGCGCCGGCGAAGAGACCCAGCCCCGCGTCGAGCGCATCGCCCAGCGGGTCCAGGGGCCCGACCAGGTCCAGGTCGAGCGCGACCGCGGCGGCCCCGGCGTCGCGAAGAAGCGCCACGGGTACGTCCGGCGCGCAGCAGTGCACCACGACCGGTACGCCGGCCGCCGTCACGACCCGCGCCAGCGCCTCGGTGGCCGTGGCCACCTGCACGGCGCGCAGGGTCTGCCAACCGCTCTCGGTCGGCACCTGGCCGGCGAGCACCGCCGGCAGCGAAGGCTCGTCGAGCTGGAGCAGGATCCGGGCGCCCGGCAGCCGCGCGGCGACCTCGGCGACGTGCGCCGCCAGGCCCTCGGCCAGGGAGGCGGTCAGGTCTCGCACCGCGCCCGGATCGCGCAGCATCCGGCCGCCGACCGGCAGGTCGAGGTTGGCCGCCAGCGTCCACGGACCGGCCGCCTGCACCTTCAGCGTGCCGGTGAAGCCGTCCCCCGCCTCGGTCAACGCGTCCAGGTCCCGGGCCAGGAAGTCCCGGGTGCGGCGCAGGTCCCGGCCAGCCCGGCCAGCCCGGCCGGCGACGCGCCACCGCGCCGCGTACAGCTCGACGGGCAGCTCCACGAGCAGCCCCGCGGTGCGGCCGACCAGCTCGGCGCCGGGGCCCCGGGCCGGCAGCTCGGGCAGGTACGGCAGCTCGGGCAGCTCGCCGAAGACGAGCTTGACCGCCTCGGTGATGTCGGTGCCGGGCATGGAGCCGATGCCGGTGGCCACCCCGGCCGGCCACGCCTGCCCCCCATCCACAGCCTCGCCCTCCCGTCTCATGATCATGATCTAACATAATCAACG
>DASSUA010000362.1:0-14374 GCA_035707525.1 Pseudonocardiaceae bacterium | reverse complement strand
GCCACCCCGCCGCGTCCACCGCCAGGCACCTGCAACGGCGCCTCGTGCTCGGCGGCCACTCCCGGCCGGAGCGCCTGCTCTGGACTGCGACCGAGCGCCGCCTGGACGCCGGCCGGGCGTTGCGGGCCGGGCTGCTGTGCTTCGGCCTGCAGGTGCCCGGGGTCCGGCCCGAGGTCGAGGTGGCCACCGTTCGCGAGCGGGACGGCCTGACCTTCGCCGACACGCCGGCGGGCCGGTTCCTGCTGACGGCGGGCGAGGACGTCGAGGAGGAGGCGCTCGACAAGCTCGCCACGGACGACGGAACCGGCAGCGGAGCCGCCGGCAAGGCCGGCAAGGCCGACAAGGCCGATAGAGCCGGCGCGCCACCTGCCCGATCCGGGCAAGCCGGAGCGCCGGTCAGATGACCGCGGCGGGGGCGGGCACGACGCTGCGAAACGGGGTTCCGGTGGTGCTGCGCCGCCGGCCGGGCGCCGACGTGACGACCGTGAGCGTGTGGGTGCCGCTCGGCTCCCGGCACGAGAGCGCCCCCGGCGTGACCCACCTGCTCGAACACGTCCTCATGCAGGCAACGCCGCCGGGGCGGCGGCTCCGGGTGATCGACGAGCTGGAGTCGCTCGGCGCCGAGGCCAACGCCCTCACCGCACGCGACCACCTCGCCCTGCACGCCAGGGTGCCGACCCCGGAGGCGCCCGGCGCGCTGCGGATACTGGCCGACGGCCTCGCCAACGCCGAGTTCCCCGAGGACCTGGTCGAGGCGGAACGGCGGGTGGTGGACGAGGAACTGCGGCTCGCCGCGGCCGATCCCGCCGACATCGTCCATGACGTGTTCTTCGCCACAGCGTTCGAGCGCCAGCAGATGGGCCGACCGGTCGGCGGCACCCCCCGCGACGTCGCCGCATTGACGTGCGCGCACCTGACCCAGTGGTCGCGGCGCAACGTGCGGGCCGGCAGCGTCGCCGTCGTGGTGAGCGGGGACGTCGAGCCACAGGCGATCGTGGACCTGCTCGACGCCGGCCCGCTCGGCGATCTGCCGCCGGGAGATCCGGAGCCGGAGAACCGGCCGCATCGCACTTACGGCCGCGCCGACCTCACGCTCAACAGCGACACCGCGGCCGTGATCGTCGGCGGCCACGGGTTCGCGCTCGACGACCCGATGCTGCCGGCGGCCGAGGTGCTGATCGAGCTGCTCGCCGGCGCCAACTCGTCGGTGCTGCACGAGGAGATCCGGTCCAGGCGCGGGCTGACCTACGACCTGTGGGGCGCCGCCACCGGGTACCGCGACGTGGGCGTCTGGCGGATCGGCATGTCGACCGCGCCCGAGCACCGCGACGCCGTCGTCGACCTGGCCGGGGAGCTGCTGGCCGGCGCGCGCGCCGGCGGTTTCACCGAGGCCGAGGTGGCGCAGGCCGGGCGCCGGGTCGCCGCGCTGCTTCGGCTGGACGCCGAGTCCTCGCTGGAGGAGGTGCTGCGCCTTGGCCAGCACCGGCTGATCGGCCGGGACGCCGGCTGGACAACCCGCCGGCATGCGGACGCGCTGCTGGGGGTCGAGGCTGCCGACGTCGCCGAGTGCGCGCGGGTGATGCTGGACCGGTTCGTCATCGCGACCGCCGGCCGGCCAGCCGCCGCCACGCCGGAGGCGGCCAGGTTGGCGGCGGCACAGGTGGATCGCGATGGTAGAGAGGAGGAGCCATGGAGCGTCACGTTGCTTGGAGCCGTAAGCCCAAGGTGAAGAAGAGTCGCTGACACAAGGGAGGTCGGTGTATGCATCGACTGGTGAGGTCCGCACGACGCCCGAAGGTCAAGAAGACCCGCTAGCGGAGGAGGTTTCCATGGAGCGCAGCCGCAAGGCAGCACGTCGCCCAGCAGTGACCAAGAAGCGGTAACGATTCGCCGCTGGTCGGATACAACGCCAGTGCGGTGTCGGGGCGACGGCTCCGGCACCGCTTCGTCTTATCCCCGTTGGAGGTTGACGTGCAGGGTGCCGCGCTCGACATCGACTCCGAGGTCGATTGGGACCGGACCGTCTTCGGGCTGATCTGCCCGGACGCGATAGCGCGGCACCTCGCCGTCCCGATTCTGCGCCGGCTGGCCGACAGCGGCTTCGCGCCGCTGTCCTGGAAGTGCTTCTGGCACCGGCCGACCGGGATCGACGCCTACTTCGAACGCAACATCACCCAGGTCTGGCGCGCCTACGTCTACCGGCTCGCCGACCGGGTCTTCGACTCCGGACCGACGGTCGCGGTGCTGTGGTACGACCTGCGGCCCGAAACCGGTCCGACCAGCCACGCGCGGCTACGCGAGATGAAGGGTTCGAGCGAGCCGCCCAAGGCCAGGCCGGGCACCATCCGCGGCGACTTCGGGGCGATCAACGTCAGCCTCGGTCTCATGCACAGCGCCGACTCCCCGGAGGACTCCCGGCGGGAGGCCGAGGTGTTCGTCGGCCGCGGCGAGTTTCCCGCCGGTCAGGACCCGGCCGAGCTGCGGCTGCTGCTGAGCATGCTGGAGATGGTGCGCCCGGCCGAGCGGCGCGGGTTCGACGACGTGCTCGCCGGCGTCCGGGCGCGGATCGTCGGGGTGATGTGGGAGCACCTGCCGGTCGAGGCCCGCGAGCTGGCCGACAAGCTGCGGGCGTGCGGGCACAACGGCCTGGCCACCCCGGGCGCCGGTGCCCAGCTCGCCGATCACCTGCCCGCCGGCCACCCGCTCGAACCCGTGCTGCGGTGCGAGTTCACCGAGGGCAACCCCGGCATCGACATCGACCGGGTGGGCGCCCTGCTGCGCGCCTTCGGTACCGACCTGGACACCTGGGAGGACCTGGTGCTCGCCACGTCGATGCGCTTCGCCCCCAGGCGCGCGCTGCGCCCGGCGGCGAACCCCGGCCCGGTCGGGACGGCTAGAGGGGTCGCAGCTCGGTGACCTGGGCGCTGCGGCGCACGGTGCGCGCGAGCCACGGGTCGGTGGTGTGGACCCACCCGGTCAGCGGGGTCGGCCGGCAGCCGCGGGCCCGCTTGGCCGGCCAGGCGCCAAGGCCGTAGCCGATCCGGCGCACCCCGTGCCGGGCGGCCAGCTCGGCGGCGCCGTAGTACGTGGTCGCGAAGTAGGTCAGCCGGGAGCGCGGGTCCGCGTAGTCGGAGCCCAGGGCCAGGCAGTGCCACTGGTCGCGGTGCGCCGCGAACAGGGCGAACCCGACCGGCACACCGTCGGCGAGCGCGAGCAGGACGCGCGGCTTTCCGCCGGCGACGTCGTCGACGATCCGGCGCAGCTTGGCGCGCTCGGCGGCGGGATCGCGGCCGGTCCGGTACTTGGCGACCAGGTTGCAGCGCAGCCGGACCAGGTCGTCGAACACCGCGCCGGCGTCGGCGGGTTCGACCCGGACGCCCGCGCGCTCGAGCAACCGAAGCTCGCGAGCCGCCTCCCGGCGGCGCTTGGCCGGCAGAGCGGCCAGGTAATCGCCGGCAGAGCCACCCGGCAGCGGCAGGTCCCAGGTCGGCGTGAGCGGCACGGCGACGAACCCGCGGCCGGCCAGCGCCGCCGCGAACTCGGCGGCCGAAGGCGGCACGTACATCATCGCCACGGTCGCGATCCCGCGATCGGCGCACCAGTCCACGGTTGCGTCCACCAGGACGCGCAGCGCGGCCGGATCCGCCTCGCCGACCGGGGCGCACTCGTAGCCCGGGAGCATGCCGAGCAGGTAGGGCGGCCACCGCTGCGGCGGCGGCGCCGCGGTGCGCAGCCGGCCCCGGGCCACCCGGGACGGCTCGGTGAGCGGCAGCTCGTGCGACGGCTCGACGAGCATCTCGTGCGGGTCGAACAGCTCACCGGGCCGGTGCGCCCGCTGCACGGAGGCGAACAGGGCCAGCACCGGCCGGCCTTCGCGGCGCACCGTGAACGTGACGGTCTCCGGGCCCAGCCGGCCGTCCATGGCGCGCAGCCAGCCCGGGCTGGCGAACAGCGACCCGCCTTCGGCCAGCTCCGGCCACCGCTGCGGCAGCCCTGCGGTGACCTCGGTGACCGCAGTGACCTTGATGGACAGCGTCACCTACTGACCAGCCATGCCTGCCGGCGGCTGGCACCGGTGAGCGGCTCACCGGCGAAGCCGCCCCAGCACCGCTGCACCCGCCAGTTGGTCCTGGTGAGCATCTCGCGCCAGCGCCGCGGGCAGTAGTAGTCGATCGCCACCGGCCGGTAGCGGACCCGGGTGAGCACCTCGCCGTCCTCGTCGAGCTGGTCGACGAAGTGGTGCATCCGGAAGGCGCCGTGACCGCCCTTGGGGTCGACGCTGACCAGCTCCGCGCGGTAACCGACCCTTGCCGACCCGACCTGGCCCTTGACCAGCGGCTGGTCCAGCCGGGAGGTGATCCGGTCCCAGTCCGGGACGGCGACGTCGAAGGCGAACCGGCCGCCGCGCCGGGTGTTGCGGTGGACGGCGGCGAGCGCCTCCAGGGTCTGCTCGGGGCCGCCGACCAGTGACATCAGGTTTTGCGGGGCGTAGGTGAACGCGGCCCGCTCGGGCAGCCAGTACTCGTGCACCCGGGCGGCGACCGGCCGCATGCCGGGCACGAGCGGGGCGCACCGGCGCAGCATCCGCACGGACTCGTCGACGCCGTACTCCGGGCGGGTCCAGCGGGCGACGCGGCCGTACCCGACGCCCAGCTCCACGACCGGCCGCTGCGACCGGGCGATCAGGCGCAGGTAGAAACCCACGTCGGCGTGCTCGTCGCCCTTGGTCTCGGTGGCGTTCCAAAGCGGCAGCCCCTCGCACCAGAAGTCATCGGGGGCGGGCCCGTTCCGTGAGCGGATCGCGTTCACGCCTCCGATGTTGGCGTACCGGGGGCGTGGCTGGCGAGGTTGCGGCCAAGAGTGTCAAACCCTTGTCAACACCCGGTCGGTGTGGGTCAGGCAACCGGCGAGCGGCCGGGGTGTCAGGCCGAGCCGCAGCTTGAACCCGGGGTTGCCGCGGCCGCCCTCCAGCACCGGCCGGCCCAGCCGCAGGGCCAGGTCCACGGAGTCGGCGAACATCAGGTGGTAGGGGCTGAAGTTGCCGTCCACGTCGTAGTCGACGCCGCAGGCCCAGCAGTGCAGGCGCGAGTCGTCGAGCAGGCACACCCCGACCGCGACCAGACGCCCGCGCTGGCGCACCTCGACCGCCCGGCTGATCGGCGCGACCATCGTCAGGAACGCCTCGAACGTGCCCTCCGGGTAGAACCGGTCGCTGCCATGCTTGCGCGCGCTGCGGTCACACAGCGCGGTGACCTCGGCGAGATCCAGGTCGGTGACGGCCACGTCCGCGCTGGTCACCCCGTGCTCGGCGGCTCGGCGCCGGTACCGCAGCAGGTTGAGCCTGGCCCGCGGGCGGGCGTTTCGGCGCAGGAACTCGCCGACGTCACCGGCCCCGCCCAGCTCCGCCCGGAACCGGTCGACCAGGTGCCGCACCGGCAGCCCGGCGGCCAGCAACGCCGCCGCGAGCGGGCCGCCGCGCTCCACGTTGACCAGCCCGTACCACGGCGCCCCGAGCCCGGCGGCCAGCTCGCGCAGCGCCCCGAGCACGACCGGCAGCAGCGCCGGCTCGCCCGCGTGGGCGTCGTAGCAGTGCCAGCTGTGCGACAGCAGCGCCGGCTCGCCGGCCGCCTCCGGGAACGCCTCGGCCAGCACGCCCAGCGGATCGGGCCGGCGCTGCAGGTACGCCGGCAGGACCGCGACCGCGCCGCCGCCACGCCGGATCACCAGATACCGGAAGCCGTCGATCCCGGTCAGCGGGTGCCGCTCGTAGGCGGCCAGGAAGGTGTGCGAGTAGAAGGCCGGCAGCCGCTGCCGGCGCACGACCGCGTCCCATTCTTCGGGATCGACCTGGTCAATCCGGTCGAAGAGATCGACGTGTGATCCAGTTACGCCTGATGGACGTGGCATCGGGGCGATCGGGCGCATAGGGTCGGATTCTGCCGCTGACAGATCCAGCTTCACAGCCAGCATCACGAGGTGAGCAGATGAGTTCGGTCTTCTTCCGGACCAAATTGGGCACGACCGAGCAGCTACCGGTAACCCCGGGCCAGCCACTGACCGACGTGCTGCGACTGCACGGCATTCCCCGAAACGCGGTGCTCGCCTGGCGCAACGGGCAGGTCGTCTCCGAGGACACCACCGTGATCGAGCCGGGCGACGTGATCGAGGTCCGCCAGGTGCGCCACTACGACCTGGACGTGACCAGGCGACCGAAACGTCAGGTCTACGGCGAGCCGAACCCGATCTACACCAAGACCATCATGTTCGATGAGAATGGATCTCTCGAACACCGAAGCGAACAGTTCGACGCGGACCGGTTCGTCGCCTACGTCGAGGAGGCGTTCGTCCAGAGCATCGTCGGCCGCGACGTCGTGCGGCCGAACGACTCGGTCGTGGTCGGCCTGTCCGGGGGCCGCGACAGCGTCGCCTACCTGACCCTGCTGGAGCGCACCCGCGACCGGCTGCCGCAGGTGCGGATGAGCGCGGTGACGATCACCGGGCTGCCCGACTGGGAGGAGCCGGCGACGTTCGCCGCGGCCCGCGAGTCCGGGGAGCGGCTGGGCATCGAGCAGGTCATCGTCACCGCCGAGGACGTCGAGCGGGTGTTCCGGCTGCGCGGCCGGTTCGTCGACGCCATGAACGAGGTCGTCGCCGGCGAGGGCAAACACCTGACGATGGTGATCGGGCACCAGGTGCTGCGGCGGATGCTCGAGGAGGAGGCCCGCTCGCGCGGCGCCAACGTCGTCGCGTTCGGCTTCAACGCCGACGACCTGGTCGCCAGCATGGTCACCTGGTTCACCAGCGGCTTCCGGATGGGCGGGATCCCGGTCCGGGAGATCGGCGGGATGCGCTACATCTTCCCGCTGTACCGGATCACCAAGAAGGAGCTGACGCTCTACCTGGAGCTGGTCGCGCCCGAGCTGAACCGGCAGGGCACGCCGGGGCGGTTCACCAGCGGACCGGACGAGCGCTCGATGTCGTACGCGATCACCGACCACCTGTTCGACCTGTGGCCCGGCATCGACTACTACCTGTTTGCCTCGTTCGAGAACATGCAGCGCTACATGTTCCCGATGATCGAGGCGACCTGCCGCATCTGCGAGGGCGTTTACCTGCTGCAGGAGGGCGTGTCGAACGCGCCCGACCTGTGCGATGTGTGCGATTTCTTCGCCAGGCGGGAGCTGACCGTCGTTGGTTGAGGGCCGGGTGCCCTGGTACGAGCGGTACTTCAGCGCCGACTACTGGGTGTACGCGGGGGCCGAGTACACCGCCGGGCGCACCGCTGGTGAGGTCGGGTACCTGGCCGCGGTGCTCGCGGCCGCACCCGGGCGGCGGGTGCTCGACGTCGGCTGCGGGATCGGCCGGCACGCGGTCGGGCTGGCTGGCCGTGGCTTCGACGTCACCGGGGTCGACGTGTCGCCGTGGGCGCTGGCGCGCGCGGCGTCCGTTGCGCGCGAGGCCGGCGTCGCCGTGCGGTGGCTTCGGCTGGACGCGCTTGCGCCCGGCCCGGCGTTTTCGGAGCTGGGCGAGTTCGACGCCGTGGTGTGCGTGCAGGCGTTCGGCTGGGGCACCGACGCCCAGCAGCTGCGGATGCTGCGGTCGCTGCGCGACGTGCTCGTGCCGGGCGGCCTGCTCGTCCTGGACCACTCGAACGTCTCGGCGATCCTGCGCAGGTACTCGAACCGCTCGGTCGCCGAGGTCGGCGGGCACACGTTCGAGTTCCTGCGCAGCTACGACCAGCTCACCGGGCGAAGCGGCGGCGTGCTGCGGGTGCGCCGGCCGGACGGCGAGACCGTTGAGGCGCCCGACGACGTGCGGCTCTACCAGCCGCCCGAGGTCGCCGCGCTGCTGCGGTCGGCCGGGTTCGACGTGCTGCGCGCCGATGCGGACTTCCAGGCCGGCTCGGCGGTCGGCATCGACACGCGCTACGTGCAGTTCGTCGCTCGAGCCCCTGGGATGCAGTCGGCGCTCGCCGGGCACCGTGCGCCGGTCGGTGCCGGCGAGCTCGATCTGCGCTGGGCGCCGGACGAGGTGGACTTCGTGACCGGTGCGCTCGCCGCCGCCTGGGCCGACGTTGCCGGGCCCGGTCCCTCCCCCGGCGAGCTCGGTGAGCGCGCGCGCCGCTACGACCTGGCCGACCCGTACGCCGCGCAGCGCTGCGCACCGGTTCTGGCCGAGCACTTCGGGGTGCCGCTGCTTCCCGCGCAGGTCACCGCGGGAGCCGGGGCGACCGGCCTGCTGCGGGCGCTCGCGACGCTCGCGGCCGGCGGCTCGGTGCTGGCCGCGACGCTCGGTCACCCCGAACTGCCGCTCGCCGCCCGCGAGGTCGGCGCCGCGGTGCACCTGGCCGACCTGTCGACGTTGCCCCCGGCGCTCGCCGCCGTCGCCGCGCTGCGACCGGCGGTGATCGTGCTGGACCGGCCGGGCGTGGACGGTTTCGTGTGGCCCGTCGAGGACGTCCGCTCCCTTGCCGGTGCGGCGGCCGAGCTGGGCGCCGTGCTCGTCGCCGACGAGACGTGCGCGTCGTACCTGCCGCCGGCCGAGAGCGCGGTCGGGGCCGGGCCCGGGCTCGTCGTGGTGCGCAGCATGTCGAAGGGCTACTGCTGCGGCGGGCTTCGCGTCGGGTTCGCGCTGTGCTCGGCCGATATTGCCCAACGGGTGCGCGCGGTGTGCCCGCCGCTGGCGGTCGCGGCGCTTTCGGTCGACGTGGCGCTCGCCCTGCTGCGCCGGGGCGACGTGCTCGCCGGTCTTCGCCGGCACGTGGCGGCGCGCAAGCCCGAGTTCGCCGACCTGCTGGCCCGCGCCGGGTTCGGCGTCCGCGCCGGCGACCCGCGGCTACCGTGGGTGACTGTCGACCGTTGGCCGAACCCGGCCGGCGTCGCCGGGAAGGCCGTGCCCGGGTCGTCGCTGACCAGGCTCTCGGTGCCGCTTTCCGGGCAACGCTGGCAGGCCGCGCGCGAGGCGCTGGGTCGGCATTCACGGGTGGGCACGGATGCGGCTCGCTGAGCTGGTCGCCGGGGTGCACGGCGCGTTCGACGCGGCGGCCGCGATGGCCGACGTCGCCAGGCTGTGCGAGTTGGACCGGTACCAGGCCAGCGCCGGGATCCACGCCGCCGCGTCCTACGTCGCCCAGCGGGCGGTCGAGGCCGGGCTGCACGACGTGCGGGTGCTGCGCTTCCCGGCCGACGGCAACGCCAGGTGGTGGACGTTCGCCGCTCCGGCGGCGTGGACGCCGAAGCTGGCGTCGCTGCACGTCGACGGCGCCCTGGTGGTGAGCTACCCGGACCAGCCGTACGCGCTCGCCGCCAACTCCGCGGGCGCCTGCGCGCGCCTGCCGCTCGTGCACTGGTCCGCCCGCGGCGGCGCCCGCCCGGACGTCACGGGTGCGGTCGTCGTGCTCGACGACGCGCCGCTGCCGGTCGTGCTCGAGGCGCTCACCGAGGGCGGGGCGGCCGGCGTCGTGACCGACCCGCTCGCCAGCCGGCCGGGTCGCTGGGCCGGCCAGGTGGGACGGATCGAGCTGCCGTCCGGCTGCCCGCTGTTCGCGTTCAGCGTGACCGAGGCGCAGGCCGCCGAGCTGCGCCGGGCCGCCCAGCGGGGGGCGAGCGCCGACGTGCTCGTCGAGGTGGACAGCGCCGGCAGCAACCGGACCACCGACTGTGCCGATAGCGCCGACGGTGCCGGCGGTGCCGGCACGCTGCCGGTCGTCACCGGCCGGCTCCCGGGCGGTCCCGGCGACCTGCTGCTCTCGGCGCACCTTTGCCACCCACGGCCGAGCGCCAACGACAACGCCTCCGGGGTCGCCGCGCTGCTCGGGCTGGCCAGGGCGCACCGGGCGCTCGGCGGCGGCGGACACGCCGTGCGGTTCGTGTGGGCGCCGGAATTTGTCGGTATGGCGGCGTACCTTCACGACGTAGTGCGGAACGGGGCCGCGCCGGTGCCGGTGGCGGCGGTCAACGTCGACATGGCCGGTGAGGACCAGCGCCGCTGCGGCGGGCCGCTGGTGATCGAGCGCGCGCCCGACGAGCTGCCGTCGCCGGTGTCGGCGGTCGCCGAGCGGTGCGCGGCGCTGATCCCGCCCGCGGCCCGCTCCTACAGCGGCGCCGTCGGTTGCGACACCTGGGCGTGGCGAGCCACGCCGTTCGTCGGCGCCTCCGACCACGGCATGCTCGCCGGCCCGCCGACGAGGTGCCCGGCGGTCAGCATCGGACACTGGCCCGACCACGCCAACCACACCGGGGCCGACTGCCTCGAGCTGGTCGACCCGGACGAGCTGCGTCGCAGCGCCACAATCGCCGGGGCCACGATCGCCGCGCTGCGCGATGCCGGCGACCCGGAGCTGGCGGCGGACGTCACCGACGCGACCGTGTCATGGGCGGCCGGCCTGCTGCTGTCCGCGATGCCCGGGGCGGCGCCAGTCCCACCGCCGGTCCCACCGCCGGTCCTGCCGCCGGCTTCGTCGCCGGTCCCGTCGCCCGTTTCGTCGCCGGTCCCGCCGCCCGTTTCGTCGCCGCCCCCGCCCGGATTGGTGCTCGACCCGTGGGCGCCCGAAAACGCTCGCCGCCTGGTCGCGCACCGCGGCGCGGTCGGGCGCGACGCCGTCCGCTCGCTGCCCGGCACCGAGCGGCAGCTGCACTGGCTCGACGGCCTGACCCGGCACCTGCTGGCGCTCTGCCCGGACGGCGTTTCCCCCGAGCCGCCGGCGGGCGGCGGTGTTTCCCCCGAGCCGCGGGCGGGCGGCGGTGTGCTGGTGGCGCGCTGGGACGGCCCGCTGAACCTGCGCCACCTCAACGAGCGCGCCGATCGGGCCGACCGCGCCTGGCTCGCCGACGTCACCGCTGCGGACCGCGGCGGCGCCTTCGCCCGGCTGCACGCGCTCGCCCGGGGCATCGACGGTCGGCGTGACCGCGGGGCGGTAGCGTGGTGGGCCGCGCTGGCCAGCGGCCTGGTGATTCCGCTGCCGATGGCCGGCCGCTTCCTTGACCTGCTGTGCCGCACCGGCCTGGCCACCACGGCGACGGAGTAGTGATGCTGATCCGGCTGCTGCGCGATCGGAACCTGCAGATCCTGCTGGCGGGGCAGACGCTCAACATGTTCGGCGCCTCCGCCATGATCATCACCCTCAGCATCTGGGTCATGACCCTGACCGGGTCCCCGGGCGCGGCCGGTCTGGTGTTCATCTTCCTGGTGCTGCCGACGCTCGCGGCCCCGTTCACCGGGCTGCTCGTCGACCGGTTCCCCCGGCGCCGAGTGCTGATCGTCAACGACCTCCTGTCGGCCGCGCTGGTGTCGATGCTGCTGACGGTGCACGACCGCGGCGACGTGTGGCTGATCTACCTGGTGGCGCTCGGCTACGGCGTGTCCGGGCAGATCTACCGCGCCGCCCGCGGCGGGCTGCTGCACAGCATCGTCCCGGCCGAGCTGCTCGGCGAGGTCAACGGCGTGTTCAGCTCGCTCAACCAGGGCCTGCGCATCATCGGCCCGCTCGTCGGCGCCGGGCTGTTCACGCTCGCCGGCGGCCAGGCCGTCGCCGCGCTGGACGCCCTGACCTTCCTGGCCTCGGCCGGCTCGTACCTGCTGCTGCGGCGCGTGCCGGACCTGATCCCGGACCGGTCCGCCGAGCCCGGCGCCCGCCGCCTGGTCACCGAACTGCTCGCGGGCGGGCGGCACGTGCTCACCACGACCGTGCTGCGCCGCATGGTGACCGCGAGCGCCATTGCGTTCGGCTGCGCCGGCACCGTCAACGTCGCCATCTACGCCCTCGTCGTCGACGGCCTCAAGCATCAACCCGAGTTCGTCGGGGTGCTCGGCGCGGCGCAGGGCGCCGGTGCGATCGCCGCCGGGCTCGTCGTCGGGGCGCTCATGCGGCGCTTCGGTGAGTTCAGCGTCGCCAGCATCGGCTTCCTGCTCAACGGCGCCGGGCTGCTGGCAATCTCGACCGCGGCCCTGCCCGGCGTCGTTGCCGGCGCCGTGATCGCGGGGTTCGGCCTGCCGCTCGTGCTCGTCGCCGAGATCACTCTCGTGCAGCGCCGCACCAGCAACGAACTGCAGGGCCGGGCCATCGCCGCGTCCGACGCCATCATCGACCTCCCCTACGCCCTGGGCATCGGCCTGGCGGGCCTGATGATCGGCACGATCGGCTACCGCCCGATCTACCTGTTCGACGCGACCGTGTTCTTCCTCGTCGGCCTCGCCGTGCTCGGGTTCCGCTCCCTCACCCGCCCCGAGCCCCTCCCCACCACCCCCGCTGACCCACCCAGGGCTGGTCATGATCGCCGTTTCGGTGCCAGCGACCGCGCTCAGCGCGGCTCACCGCGCCCAAACGGCGATCATGAGTCCCAGGCCCGCCAGGAAACGCCGCAAGATCAGCGAAAAGTGTGAGCTCACTATGCGGCCACGCAAGCAAGCTGCACGGTGGGCTCACACTTTGGCGATGGGCGTGGCTCCGGTGGAAGGACCGGTACCTGGCGGGCGGTTCCTGATCGTTGTGGTGCGGGTGCGCGGCGGGAGAGGGCAGCAACGTCGACTCATGCCGTCAGCCCAGTCCCGCCGGAACGCGCGGTGACCGATGGTATGCACGCCATCGCGGACGGTGCGCGGAGTGGCGCTACGCCGCCGGCCGGCGACCGTTACCGGGCCTACGCTAGGCCAACTCGGTCATGATCACCGAAAGTGTGAGGTTACCGTGCACTTTCGCGCCCGCCCTGCATGGTGAGCTCACACTTTTAACGATCTTGAACCACTCGCTGGCCGACCACGTGTCGGGTCGTGCCCGATCCGCTCAGCCGTCCCTCCCATTGGTAGCGATCGGTAACCGCTCCAGCCCATCGCGGAGGTCCGAGGGGCTCATGATCACCGTTTGGCGATCATGCCAAGCAGTTGATCGCTTCGTGAACAACAAACAACGGAGGTGACGGAACGCGGAGGCCCGGGCGAACCTACGGGGTGCGCCAGACGGCGAGGGGGATGTCGAGCTCGTCGGGGTGCAGGGCGCCGTGCTCGAAGCGCAGAGTCCGGTCTGGAATCGGGAACCGCTCGCAACGGGCGAGCGCCACCACGGCGCCGGTGCGATCGGGCGGCAGGCCGAGCCGCTCGGGGTGGTCACGGTGGCGGTGTCGCCGAGTGCCTCGGCCAGCCGGCGCCGGATCACGTCCTCGCGGCCCGGCCGCGGGTGCAGCCAGCGGATCCGGCCGGCGCCGCCACCGGGCAGGATGCAGTCGTTCGGCTCATCGATGCGGTCCCAGGCGTCGGCCAGCGCCGGGTCCGGCCGCACCGGCACCTGACCGTGGTCGGAGTGCGCGAGCACCGTCCAGCCGGCCGCCGCCCACCGCCGCGCCCGCTCGTCGAGCCGGTGCAGCGCGGCCAGCACGGCGTCGTCATAGCCGTTCGCGTGGACGTAGTCGTCGAGGTTGACGTACACCCACAGCAGCGCCGCCCGCTCGGCGGACTCGAGCGCGGCGGCCACCTCGCGGGCCACCGCGTCGACGAGCGCGACGGGGTCCCCTGCCTGCCGCGCCAGCTCGGCGGGCGGCGGTGGCGGATCGGCGGCGGGTTCGGTCCCGCGCAGCAGCGAAGCCGCCCACGGCCCGGGCAGGTGCGCGAGCTCCCGGCCGATCGCCAGGCAGCGGACCCCGGCCCGCTCGAACACGTTGACGACCGGCCGCACCAGCGGCGCACCGTCCCCAGGCCCGGCCCGCGTGGACGGCCCGAGCTCACCGGCCAGCACCTCGCCGGTGACCGCGTAGACCAGCGCGTCGCCGACGCGGTACACCATCCCCGGTACCCCGTGCTCGGCCGGCTCGGCCCCGGTGAGCGCGGTCAGCCACGCCGTCGCGGACGTGCTCGGCACCGTGCTGGTCAGCCTGGCGACCACCGCCGAGCGCCAGGCAAGCACGGCCGGCCGGTACCCGAGCCCGTCCACGCCGAGCACGACCACGCCCCGCCGGGCGCGCGCCAGCTCGTCGAGCACGATCCCGGGCACCGCCGCCAAGCCCGTCACGAGGTCAGTCGCCCTTGACGTTGACCACCTGGCGAAGCGTGTGCCGGATCTCGACCAGGTCCGCGGCGTCCCGCATGACCGTGTCGATGTCCTTGTACGCGGCCGGGATCTCGTCGAGGAAGGCGTCGGTGCGCCGCCACTCGATGCCGCGCATCGCCGTGTCGAGCTGCGTCCTGGTGAAGGTCCGCCGCGCCGCCGACCGCGAGTAGCTGCGGCCGGCGCCGTGCGGCGACGAGTGCAGCGACACCGGGTTGCCCTTGCCGACGACCACGTAGCTCGCGGTGCCCATCGAGCCCGGGATCAGCACGGTGTCGTCCGCGCCGGCCCGCACCGCGCCCTTGCGGTGCACGATCCCGCGCCGGCCCGCGTGGTCCT
>DASSUA010000361.1:0-2189 GCA_035707525.1 Pseudonocardiaceae bacterium | reverse complement strand
CCACGCCGTGAAGGCGCGGACAGATTAGCGAAGCCGCCGGCAATTCCGGCAGGCGCCGCGCCGAATACAGGTTTACGCCGACCCGTTGCCGGACACGGTTGGTGGGTCAGGGTTGCGCGGCGGCGGCGACCGGTCCACGGTGGGCGAGGGGTTCAGGTTTCCGGGAGGCGCGATGCATCTGGTTCGGCTCGCCGAACCGCCCTCCCGGGTCGGCAGCGACCTCAGGGCGATCCTGACCGCGATCGGAACGGGCGACGACGTTCTGGGCGGGGTGGCGCTGATCGGCCTGCGGCTGCCGGGGCTCGCGCTGGTGATCGACGCCGTGCTCGTGCTGCCCCGCGGCCTGATCGTCGTGTCCGGGATCGACCTGCCCGGGCCGGCGGTGCGGCTCGTGACGCCGTCGCACGGGCCGTGGCTGGTCGACGGCTGGCGGCTGGTGCGCCCGGCGGGCAGCCCCGTCGGCGGGGCGCTCGCGGCCGCCGGGGCGGTCGGCGCCCGGCTGCAGGCACCCGGCGCGCCCGACCTGCCGGTGGCGGCGGTCGTGGCGGTCGGTCCCTATGTGCGCGAGGTGCTCCGGCCCGATGGTGACGGCCACGGCCCCCCGGTCGTGTTGCACCCGACGCCGCGGTCGCTGGTGCGCCTGGCGACCGAGCTGGCCAGGGCGCCGGTCAGGTGCGACGCCGTGACGGCCGGGCAGGTGCTGGCCGTGCTGGCGCCCGGCGTCGAGGTCGCCCCGCAGGCGCTGGCCGCCGAGGGGTTCGACCCGACCCCACCGCTGGCGCCGCCGCGCAGGCTCAGCCGAGGACGCGGGCCAGGTGGTCGTTGGTGAACAACCCGTCGGGGTCCACGCGGCGCCTGGCGGCCTGGAACTGCGGCCAGCGCGGGTACCGGCCGCGCAGCGTTTCGCAAGTCTGAAAGTGCAGCTTGCCCCAGTGCGGCCGGCCGCCGAACTCGTCGAGAACGCACTCGACCTGGCGGTAGAACCGCTCGTAGGGGATGCCCTGGTAGAGCTGCACGGCGAGGTAGGCGCTGTCGCGGCCGTACGCGGGCGAGAGCGCGATGTCGTCGCCGGCGACAAACCGGCATTCCCAGGGGAAGAACGCCCTGGGCCCGAACGCCTCGGCCAGGCGACGCAACCGCCCGAACGCCTCCGCGAACGCCTCGCGCGGCACCGCGTACTCGAGCTCGGTGAACCGCACCAGCCGCGGCGAGGCGAACACCCGGTCGCTGGCGTCGGAGTACTCGGTGCGGCCGAGCCTCGGCGCGACCTCGTGGATGACCCGGGCGGCCGGCGACCAACCGCGGGCGGCCCGGCACGCCACGTCGAGCACGACGTTGGACAGGACGATGTCGTTGGCCCACGCGCTGATCCGGCCGCGTGGCCGGGCCGGCTCGGCCGTGCGGTTGTTGCGCTTGGCGAGCACGTGCCCGGTGCCGGGGAACCAGAAGAACTCGAAGTGGTCGTTGCCGTCGACCAGCTCGTCGAGCCGGCCCAGGACGTCGTCGAGGCGCAGGGCCTCCTCGACCGCCGCCAGCGTGAACGCCGGCACCGTGCGCAGCGTGACGGTCGAGACCGCGCCGAGCGCGCCGAGCCCGATCCGGGCCGGGCCGAACACGTCGGCGTTCGCCGTCGCCGAGCAGTCCAGGACCGCACCGTCGCCGGTGACCAGCCGAAGGCTCTCGACCACCGTCGACAGGTTGCCCAGGCGGATTCCGGTGCCGTGGGTACCGGTCGCGATCGCGCCGGCGACCGACTGGTAGGCGATGTCGCCCAGGTTGGGCATTGCCAGGCCGTGGGCGGCGAGCAGCTTGTTGAGCCGGGCGAGGGTCATTCCGGCCTGGACGGTGACCAGGCCGCTGTCGCGGTCGGCGGCCAGCAGCCGGTCGTAGCCGGCCAGATCGACCAGGACGCCGTCGGTGCAGGCGAGCGGCGTGAAGCTGTGCCCGCTGCCGGCCACCCGGAGCCGGTGCCCGGCCCGCGCCGCGTCGCGGACCGCCGCGAGCAGTTCCTCCTCGGACCTTGGCCGCCGAACGCTGCGGGGCCGGCACTGCGCGGTGCGCGCCCAGTTGTGCCAGGTTTGGGTCACCGGACGACAATACGAGAGCGGCTCAGGTCAGCGGTCGAGGTGTTGCCCGAGGATGTCCCTGATCATCGCCTTCATCGTGCCGAGCACGACGTCGCGGTGCTC
>DASSUA010000360.1:0-10532 GCA_035707525.1 Pseudonocardiaceae bacterium | reverse complement strand
CCCGCCGTCCCGCAGGTAACGCGCGGTCTCGGCGTAGACCACCCGGTCCGGGTCGTCCTTGCTCGCCCGGCCGGCGAGGTCCGCGGCGACCGCGCGCTCCCCGCGGCCGTACGCGAGTACGGCCAGATAGAAACACTCGTGCCCGGTTCCGGCCGACGCTCGCAGCTCGTCGGGCGAGGCGCCCTCGCCGTGTGCGGACCAGAGACGTTCGAGGCTCACTCATCCTCCGGTGAACAGTTCGATGGACGGGCTGGACTCTGGCAGGGTGTCAGGCGTGCGCAGCCGCGTGGCCTGGCTCCTGCTGGTGCCGATTCTCGTGGCTGCCGTCGCGGTGCTGCGCAGCCAGTCCGCCCTTCCGGACCGCGGGCCGGCGACCGCCCCCGGGCCGACCGTGGTGCCGACGCCCGCCCCCCGGGTGGCCCCACCGTCGGTTCCCAGGGTCATCGGGGGCCCGCTGAACTGGCGGGAGGTGCCCCTGCCGGCCGATTCGGAGCCGGGCAGCGAACCCGCCGCCGACCTCGAGCGGCAGGTCTTCCACACCACGCAGGGCGACGGGGTCCGGCGGATCGTGGTCGCCGGCGCCGCGGTCGGCGAGCTGCCCCCTGGTCAGATCCGCAGCCGGCTGGTGGGCCGGCACCTGGTCGTGCAGCGCGAGGTCGCGCCGGGCGTCAGCGAGCTGTCCGCCCTCGACCTGACGGCCGGGCAGTGGCGAACCGCGTCGGGTCACCTGTCGGTGCGGCAGCTGGCTGCGGGCGGCCGGTTCGTGGTCGTGCCGGCCGACGAGCGCTGCATGGTCGTGCACGAGCTCGCCACGCTGGCCCGGCTGGCCCGGTACTGCGCCGACCCCGGCCGGTTCGTGTCGCTGCTCACGGCCGAGGACGGCGGGCCGCAGTGGCGGGAGAGCGCGCCCGGCCGCCCGTGCGCCAGGTGGTTGCGGCTCGACCGCTCCGGCGTTCCCCGCGTGCTGCGGGCCGGTCCGGCGGCGTGCCGGGCCGCCGTGCTGCTGACGCTGGACGGCTGGGAGCTGACCGCGGACTTCCCGCCGTACGAGACCGGTGCCGCCTACCCGGGGCCGCTCATCGCGCACATGGATGACCGGGGCCTGACGCTGGACGCCTCGGTGCTGCAGCCGCAGGCGTGTGGCCGGCACGTCTACTGGCTGAGCCGGCCACGCACCAAAGATCAGCGTGGCGCGCTGGCCCGCTGGGCACCGGGTGCGGACCGGGTCGAGCTGCTCACGCCTGGCAATGACGAGCGGCTGCGCGCCGATGCCGCCCCGCCGCGCTGCGTCAACGGCGTGCTCAACGTGCTGACCACCGCGGCCGGCGACACCCGCCTGTGGCTGCTCCCAACGCCATAGCTTGCCGGTGGTTTCTCTAGCCGCTTCGGCGGCGGCGCAGCGCCACGCCGCTCGCGACGAGCAGCACCGCACCCGCGATCATGACCAGGGATGCGCCGCCGACCGCCCCTTCGGTCCAGTCGGCGACGGCCTCGACGGCGGCCAGCGTCACGCCGATCACACCCATGACGAGCAGCGGCACGCTGCGCTCGACGGTGTAGGCGGCGAAGCAGCCGAGGGCGACGAGCAGCGTCAGCGCGTAGGCCCACGCCGCGGTCGCCTCGCCGTTCGGCAGCTGGGCACCGATCAGTGCGACGCCGGCACCGAGCACGAGCGCACCCTCCCGGTGCCGCACCACCCCGCCCAGACCCAGGCCGGCCCACACCGCGCCCACGACGATCAGCGCCAGGCCGATGCGCAGCGGGGCAAAGCCGAGTACGTCGTCGACGAAGGCGCCGGCGGCCACCGCACTGAGCACCACGGCGGCCACGAGCACCGGCAGGCTCGGTACCAGCGCGTACGCCAGCACAGCCAGGCCCAGCCCGACCGCGCCGCCGGCCAGCCCGCCGTGGTCGGCGACGGCGACGCCGACGGCCAGCGCCGCCGTGCCGGAGGCGAGCGCCAGCAGCACGGAGGCGATGCGCCGGCGCGCCGAATCCTCGGCCGCGCGCAGCGCCGCAAGGCCGCCACCGGCGATCAGCGCCGCCCCGACGAGCGCGACGGTCGCCGCGAGCAGCACCACGAACCGGCCCGGCCGCCCCAGCTCGTCCCAGGAGGCGCCGACCAGGAGCGTGCCACCGGCCAGCAGCAAGGCTCCGCCGACGTACCCGGCGGCCTCGACCAGCCAGCCGCGCGAGGGCGCCGCACCGGCCCCGGCGAGGGCAGCCACGACGGCCTCGCCCTGCTCGGCGGTCAGGGTCCCGTCGGACACCAAACGCCGCACCGCTTCCCGCTCGTCGATGTTCGACGCCATCCCGTCCCCCTCACCCGTCTTGCGCATCAGGGAATCAGGCCACGCCCACCGGAACCGACACGTCCGTCCGGTATTCGTCGGGCGCTTGCGCGTCGCCCGGCCCGAGAAGATAAGTCTCGCGGTGCGGGCCGGTCGCACGGAAGTGCCGGTTGGCCGCGAGCCATTCGTTGAGCGCCAGGTGCGCCGCGCCGAGTCGCTGGTAGGGGCCCCGGTGAATCGTGTGGACGCGCAGCTGCGTGCTGCTGGCGTGCAGGCGCATGCCGGTTCCGGCCAGGCCCTCGGACGTGGCGCGGCGGGCCTCCGCGACCGGCACGTCCAGCTCGATCGCCATCGGGCACTCCGTGGCGGGCCGCTCGCGGTAGATGATCGACGGTGGCCCGCACGGGTGCAGGCCGGCCTCGGAGACTCCCTTGTACAGCTCGTCCATCCGCGCTCCGATGTCGTCGGAGAGGTGGTTGACGCGCACCGAGGTGGAGTACCGCACGGATACCTTGGCTGGGGCTGTGGTCAGTTCGACGTCGTACATGGCGACTCCCGGTACCGGCAGCGAGATCGGCTCGACGAGCCCCGCGTCTGCTTCGATCGTCATCCCGGAAGCCGAACGAGGGTCAGGGGCCAACGTCCGGCTGAACGGGTCGAAAGGCCCCGCCTCCGGCGTTCAGCCGCACCTCGCTGCGACGATCACGAAGCACTTTCAGTGCTTCCGCTGCGCGTCGTCGAGGAAGGAAGACTTCCATGCCGGGCCAGGCCGGAACGTGCCCGGCGGCGCCGAGGGTGCCCATCTCCCAGGCCGATCCGTCCGCGATGACGATGTCCTCGGAGCCGCGCGTCCACAGCACAGGCGGTTTCGGGTCGAGGTCGACGATCCCGGACCAGTTGCAGTACTTCGGTGACAGCGCGTTGAGAATGCCTCGGGTCCCCGGTGCGATCCCCGGCCAGTTCGGCGAGGGCGTTGCGTCGCCGGGGTAGCCGTCGTCGCCGGTGACCGAGAGGAGCACCTCGTCGACGAGCGCGTCCTCCCATTCGGGATCGACGGCGTGCCGGGGCGACCAGTACGAGGCGCGCATGACGTTTCGCGGCGACAGCGGCGACTCGGCCGAGCGGTCACCGGCCGCGATGCGCGCCGCGAACTCCGGGTTGCCGGTTCCGCCGCCGCTGCCGGCGCAGTCGGGAAAGCACGGCGTCCCGTCCGGCTTGACCCCGCCGAAGCCGTACGGCGAGACCGGGTCGATAAGCGTCAGCGAGGCCGCCGCCCGGTCCTGCGCGTACCGCGCGATCGCGCTCGTAGAACCGGCCGGTCGAGAGGTTGCCGTGCACCAGCACCACCGGCACCCCGTCGTCGGGCCCCGACTCGTACACGTGCACGCGCAACCGGTCGGTATCGACCGTCCGGGAGCCGATGCCCGCGGGTAGTTCCATGCTCCCAACTCCTCCGCGTCAGGGCCGGCGCCCGGGTGATCGACGACCCTCGATGGTGCCACGGGAGACGGCCGAGAGGGCACTGACCAGCGCTCTTGTCCGCAAGATGCCCCCGCCGTTCGCCGCAGCCGGCCGACCACTCGTCCGAATCGGCGGGCAGGTTGGCTACCAAAGTGTGTCGTGGGTCGCTTAACGTCCCGCCAGGCGTTGTCACGAACTGATCACGGAATGGTCGCGAACTGGCCATTTCCGCAGCTCACGCCGGTCCTCGACACACCGGCATCGCGCTGACAACGGAGCAACCCCGACCCCGGAAGGCAAAGCCGTGGCCCGACACCGCGCCGATGCCGGCTGCCCAAATTCAGCACAGTCACCGGCCCGCCGGCCCGCGTGCGCCCGTCCGCGTGGAGCGCACCGGGCCAAGCCCGCACCGGCGACCGGAAACGGCCGCCTGATGCTCGTCGCCGCGGCCGGCGCGATCGCCGCGACCGGGGCGAGCGTGAGCCCTGCCGCGTTCTCGCCGGACAACCCGCTGGTCGCGGACGCCGGCGCCCGGGTGGCCGGGGGAGTCGGCGGTGGCTCGGGCCTCGAGCCGTACCGGCCGCGGCTGGTCGATGCCCGCGCCATCGACACGGGCCAGGTCGGCCGGCTCGCCCGCGGGCGACAGGTCGCCGCCGAGCTCGAGATCAAGCGAGTCACCGCCGAGCGGGAGGCGGCCGAGCGGGAGGCGGCCGAGCGGGCGAGGCAGGTCGCGGCCCGGGAGGCGGCCGATCGCGCTGCCCGGGAGGCGGCCGATCGGGCCGCCCGCGCGGCTGCTGCCGATCGCGCGGCCCGCGAGGCGGCGGCCCGGCAGCCGCGGTTCGTCGCGCCCGCCGCCGGCCGGCTCACCTCCGTCTATGGCACGCGGTGGGGGACCATGCACTGGGGGATCGACATCGCGAACCGGATCGGCACCCCGATCCTGTCGGCAGCCGACGGGGTCGTCGTCGAATCGGGGCCGGCCAGCGGCTTCGGCCTGTGGGTGCGCGTGCGGCACGCCGATGGCACCGTGACCGTCTACGGGCACATCGACCGTTCCCTCGTCCGTCGAGGCCAAGCGGTCAGGGCCGGCCAGCAGATCGCCACCATGGGCAACCGGGGCGATTCCACGGGGCCGCATCTGCACTTCGAGGTGTGGCTGGGGAACGGCTCGAAGACCAACCCGCTGACCTGGCTTCGCGCCAGGGGTGTCCGCATCTGACCGCATCTGACCGCGGCGGTCACCGCCCGGCCCGGAACCTGATGTCCAGCTCGGCGCACTCACCGCCGCGGCCCGGCGCCGCCCACGCGCCCAACGACGAGTGCAGGTCGCCGCTGCGGCGCTCCAGGTAGTAGATCAGGTTGAGCGGCCAGCCGGTGCGCCGGAACAGGTAGGTGTCCACCGGCGTCGGCCGGTGGCTGATCCGCATGTCCCGCTCGGGCGGCGGCCCCATGCGGTGCCAGTCCGGATGCAGGTGGATCGAGCCGAGCACCTCCAGCCCGTCCGCCTCGGCGGCCCGGTGAACCTGCAGGACGTCGCCGCCGTGGGCCCAGAAACCGCGGCGCTTGTTGGCGTAGGCGGAGCCGAAGCATGGCGCGATACGCTCGGCGAACTCGGCGTTGACGCGGGGATCGTCGCCGTGCACGTTGCGCACGAAGTCCAGCCGCCGCACGTGGATCGCATCGGCGGACCGCTCGCCCACGAGCAGGGCGAAGCAGCGCGGGGGCTGGTCGGGCGTGCACGCTTGGTACTCCTCGATCGCCGCGTCCACGAACGGTCGCAGGATGCCGCCGTCTAGCAGCACCGCGGGCCGGCACGGTTGCGGCCGCAGTTGCGCGATGAGGTGCCTGGCCACCTTGTCGTCGAACGCCGCGGCCCGCTCCGGCGACCACTCGTAGAACCCGCGCCCGGACTTGCGGCCCAGGTGCCCGTTGTCGACCTTGTCGGCAACGATCTTCGGCACCGGCCGGTCCTGCGCGCGCAGGGCGGCGACCAGGATGTCCAGGCCGCCCAGATCGAGCCGGTCGAAAACGCCGGTTACGCCGAGCCGCCGGCCGATGCCCTCCACGATCACCCGGTCGATCGTCAGCGGGTCGGCGGCACCCTCGGATACCAGCCTGATCGCCTCGGCGATCATCGCCAGCTGGATCCTCGGCCCCACGGTGGCGCCCAGGTCGGCCTCGAACAGCACCGGCGACTTGCCGACCTCGGTAAGCAGCCGGCACGCCCGGTCGGTGGCCTCGCGGCTGGTGTGCTCGCCCGCAACGACGTCGACCAGCGGCACCAGGTGGGCCGGCAGGTAGTAGTGCGTGGCGAGCACTCGCTGCGGATGCCGGCACCCGGCGGCGATCGACGACACCTTCAGGGCCGAGGTGTTCGTGGCCAGCAGGACGTCCGGCGACGCCCGTTCGTCCAGTTCGGCGAACACCTTGCGCTTGAGCGGGAGGTCCTCGGGCACCGCCTCCACGATGTGGTCGACGCCGACGACCTCCTCGATCGAGGTCGTGGGCCGAACCCGTCCCATGGCGGCGTCGGCGCTGGCTTGGTCCAACATGCCGGTGTCGACCATGAGGTCGAGGTCCCGCCGGATTCGCATCAACGCCCCGGCCCCGGAACGCTCGGTCCGCTCCAGCACGACGACCTCGCGGCCGGCGACCGCGAAGTCGACCGCGATGCCGGTTCCCATCGCCCCGCCGCCGACCACGCCGACCCGCCGGATGTCCTCACGAACCATCGCGGACACAGCACTCCCTTCGGGCCCGGGCGACGTTAGCAGCCGCTGACCATGGCCTCGCGAAGACGCCACCCGCAAGCCACGAACGAGGCCGGACCCAATAATCGCCAAGCGTTATGCCCCAACGCATTTGGCGCACCCTTTGTCGAATTTTGGAGATCATTTTTTGGCAGGTGCCGCCAGGTGCCGCCGCCCGGGCGGATCCAGGGCTGGTGCGGGCGGCGCCTGGCCCGTGGCGGCCTCGTCCAGGCGCCTGGCCAAGCCGGGGACCGGCGGCGGCCCACGCTGCCGCTCGCTTCGGCGGACCCCTCCCTACCTGCGGTTAGAGGCCACCCGGCTACAACTCGACGCCCTTTGGACGGCCGCTCACCGCGCCGAACGGACCGCTGAGCCGCGCCGGTCGCCGGATGGTTTGCCTCGGCGCGGGGGGCGTCGCTAGCGTCCCGGACGTTCCAATAACGGTCTGATCACATACGCGGCGCTAGTGCGCCCGAGAACCCGCCGAGGGTGGGTCAGGAGACTTACCTGACGACCCTCCAGGCCGGAATGCACATACCGACATGGAAGGGTAGGTCGTGGCTCGACACCGCTCATCTCGCGGCGCCGGACCCTTCCCGGAACCGTCGACGGCGCCCCACCGTGCCGGCGGACGTTCCGGGTCGAGGGGGGTTCTGCCGCCCTATCCGGCGGCCCGCGGCAACAGCCCGGCGTCCAGGCGACTCGGTCGCCACCACGTGCTCGCTCTCGCCACCGTGCTGGCCTGCATAGCCGGCGCTGTCTGGGCGACCTCGGCCGACGCCGGCACGAGTTCGCGCGCTCGCCTGCTGGCCAGCACGAGCCCCGACCGCAGCGCGCCGGTTCAGCTCGACGGGGCGCGCCTGACCGGTCCGTCCTACATCTTCGTCAAGATCAGCCGCTCCTCGGTCAGCGAGGTCGTGTTCACCCTCGACCCGGGGACCCCGGCCGCCCGCCAGGTCGTCGAGCGCAGCGCCCCCTACGACTTCGGCCAGACCAACGCCGACGGCACCGCCGGAGCGCTGGACGTGTCCACGCTGACCGACGGGGCGCACACCATGACGGCGGACATCAGGTTCTCCGACCGCCGCGACCGGGTCCTGACCGCGACCTTCCAGGTGTTCGGTGGGACCACCACCCCGCCGCCGACCACGACGACGACCACGCGGCCGACGACGACCACGACCGTGCCCCCGACCACCACCCCGCCCCCGACCACCACCGCGCCGCCGACCACGACGACCACCACCACCACCACCACCACCACCACCACGACCACCACGTCGCCGCCATCGCGGACGTGCACGAACCCGGTCTTCGTCACCTCGGACACCAACGGTGGCTGGAGCAACGGCGGCTACTACGTCCACAACAACATGTGGAACTGGCGCGAGGGTGGCCCCGAGACGCTCTACGCGTGCGCCTACAACAACTGGTACGTCGAGTCGACGCAGCCCAACACGACGTCGGTCAAGACGTACCCGAACGTCCACCTGGACATCAACAACATGAACGGCGCGCCGCTGTCCAACTACCGGACCATCACCAGCAACTTCGCCGGGGTCGGTCCGCGAGTCGGCATCTACAACGTCGCCTACGACGTCTGGCTCAACGGCGTCGGCTGGGGCGGCGGCACCACGGAGTTCATGGTCTGGACCGAGAACTTCAACCAGCGACCGGCCGGCTCGATCAGGGCGACCCCCACGTTCGGCAACATGACCTACGACGCCTGGCACTACAACAACGGCGACGCGAACGTGATCTCGCTGGTCGCGAGGTCGACCATGTACTCGGGCACGCTCGACCTGAAGGCGATGTTCGACTGGGCCATCGCGCGGGGCATGATGCCGGCCAACTCCACGGTCAACCAGATCGGCTACGGCGTGGAGGTCTGCTCGACCAACAACACGAGGCAGCGGTTCACGTTCACGGACTTCTCGATCACCATGGCGTGAGCCTCCTGGGTGCTCCGGCACCGGCCGAAGGGGGACCGGAAGGCACCGGTTCCCCTTCGTGCTGTGTACCGAAACGTGCAACATGCGTACCGAAACGGACGACACGCCGGATTAGGGGTTGCGGGTGATGGCGGCTTCTACTGCGGCGATGCGGTCGGCGACCAGGGCTAGGGCGCCGACGGCGCGGCCCACCGGGTCGTCGGCGCTGCCACCGAGGGCGCGTTCGCGCAGGTAGCCTTCCTTTACCTTGGTCCAGCGCTCGGCCTGCTCGGGCGTCATGGTGCCGCGCAGGGCGGCCAGCTTGAGCAGGTTGGCCTCGGCACCGGAGGTCAGGGTCTGGGCCTCGCCGAGGTAGTGGTCGTCGATGAGCGCCTCCAGCTCCGCCGCGTTCATGATCGGCACGATGCGCTCGGCGAGCTTGTTCATGTTGCGGTAGGAGCCCTGCAGCAGGAACGGCGGCTCGGTGCGCGAGGAGTCGGCCTGCGCGGCCGAGGCGATGTAGGCCTGGTTGACCGCGAGCACGACCCGCTGGACCCGCCGCAGGTTGCGAAGCACCCCGAGGATCTGTTCGAGCTCGACCGCGGAGTATGGATGGCCGAGCTGGTCGGCACGCGCGGTGCTGTCGCCATCCACGAGCCGCAGGAGCAGTTCGAGGTCGGCGCGCCCGCGCATGGCCAGGCCGGCGAGCACCGGGTTCGAGGTGAGCGCGTTCTCCACGTAGCTCAGCGCGAACAGGTCCTCCTTGCCCGACAGCACGTCGCCGATGTTCCACACGTCGGCGCGGTTGGCGAGCATGTCCGGCACCCGGAACCGCCGGCCCGACTCGGTGTACGGGTTGCCGGCCATGCAGACGGCGAAGCGCTTGCCGCGCAGGTCGTAGGTGCGGGTGCGGCCGGCCCACACGCCTTCCATCCGGCGCTGGCTGTCGCACAGCGTGATGAACTTCTGCAGCAGTTCGGGGGAGGTGTGCTGGATGTCGTCGAGGTAGAGCATGACGTTGTTGCCGAGCTCGAGCGCGAAGGAGATCTTCTCGACCTCCTGGCGCGCGGCCGCGTCCGGCGCCCGGGCCGGGTCGACCGAGTGCACGGCGTGGCCCAGCGCCGGCCCGTTGACCTTGACGAAGACCAGGCCGAGCCGGTTCGCCACGTACTCCAGGAGGGTCGTCTTGCCGTAGCCGGGCGGCGAGATGAGCATCAGCAGGCCCAGCTGGTCGGTGCGCTTGGCGGCCCCCGTCGCGCCGAGCTGCTTGGCCAGGTTGTCGCCGATCAGCGGCAGGTACACCTCGTCGATGAGGCGGTTGCGTACGAACGCGGTCATGACCCGCGGCTGGTACTCGGTGATGCGCAGCCGGATGCGCTCGGCGGCCACCAGCTCGGTGCGCAGCCGCTGGTACTCGCGAAAGGCCGGCACGTGCCCGGTGCGGAACCGCCGCGTCCTGGCCAGCAGCTCGTCCAGGCGCACCGGCAGCCGGCGCCCGTCCAGCCGGGGGTGCGCGCCGAGCAGGCCGTCGACGGTTGCCGTCAGCTCGGCCGAGGAGTCGTGCCGCGGCAACGCGTCACCGCACAGCACGACGGCGACCGCCTCGGGCAGCTCGGGCGGCGGGCCGCCGGAGCGGGCCGTGAACGCCGACAGCCAGGCCTCGACGAGCTGGTGGCCGGCGGCCAGGTCGGAGCCCACGGCGGCGAGGTCGGCGTCGAAGTCCCGGCGGGCCGGTCCCCTGGCCGACCCGAGCGCCCGGTGGAACCGGTCGATCAGGGACCGCGCGCCGGCGCTGGTGCCGAAGCCGGGCTCAACGTCGCCGAGCTCCTCGAACAGGTACTCGCCGGCGAGTTGGGCTTCCATCGCCGGGCCGCGCAGGCCGGCGCCGGCCAGGAACCGTTCGATCGATGCCGCCAGCTCCGCGCACAGCTCACCGATCGCGGCCGGCCGGCCGAACGTCGAACGCGCCCTGGCCAGCGACTCGGCGCGCGCCGAGAGCGCCGTCCTGGTGACCTCGTCGGTGCCGAACGCCCAGAACAGCTGCGCCGCGGCGCGCGCGGCCGGGGGATAGCGCAGCAGGCCGGCGCCGGCGTGCAGCC
>DASSUA010000359.1:0-2980 GCA_035707525.1 Pseudonocardiaceae bacterium | reverse complement strand
CGGTGCTGCGCCGCCTCGCCGGCCCGGAGCCCGCCGGTTCGCAGCGGCTCACCCTCGTCTGCTTTCCGCACGCGGCCGGCGCGGCGATCAACTTCCAGCAGCTCGCCGCCGCGGTCGCCGCCAGCGACCCGCAGGTCGCCGGGTACGCCCTGCAGGCGCCGGGGCACGACCTGAGCCGCCGCGACGAACCGCTGCTGGAGCTCGACGAGCTGGCCAAGCTCGCCGTCGACGAGATCACCGCGATCGGCACCCCGGTCGCCCTCTGGGGCCACTGCGCCGGGGCCCCGCTCGCCATCGAGTGCGCCGGCCGGCTCGGCGAGCTGGTCCGTCACGTGTTCGTGGGCGCCAGGGTCCCCGAGCCCGAGGCCGGCCTGGCGCGCGAGATCGCGGCCGTGGTCGCCGCCGGCGACGCCGACCTGGCGGCCCGGCTGGTCGCGCGGGGCGGCCTGGAGGGCGGGCTGGACCGCTCCGCGATGGCGTTCGCCGGCAGGGTGTACCGGCACGACACCCGGTGCGCGAACCAGTACCTGCTCGACGCCGCGCAGTCCCGCGCGGGCCGGCGGCTCGGCTGCCCGGTCACCGTCGTGGTCGCCGAGGACGACCCGGACACCGACGCCGGCCGGTACCGGCGGTGGGAGCGGTTCGCCGCCGACGTCGAGCTGGTGCGCCTGGACGGCGGTGGGCACCTGTTCTGCCGCAGCCGGCCCGCTCAGGTAGCCGAACTCGTGCTGGAACGGCTCACCAGCATGTCGAACAGCGAGGTACCCGCATGATCGAGCTGCGCAGCGACACGTTCACCCAGCCGAACCGGGCGATGCGGCACGCGATCGCCGAGGCCAGGCTCGGGGACAACTTCTACGGCGAGGACCCGACGGTCAACGAGCTCGAGGCGCTCGCCGCCGCGATGCTCGGCAAGCCGGCCGCCTGCCTGCTGCCGAGCGGCACGATGGCCAACCTGACCTCGATCATGGCGCACAGCCAGCGCGGCACGAAGATCATCGTCGGGGCCGAGAGCGACATCTACCTGTACGAGGCAGCCGGCGCGTCGGTGTGCGGCGGGGTCGGCTACGAGCCGGTGCCCAACCGCCCCGACGGCACGCTCGACGAGGAGGTGCTGCGGGCCGCGTTCCCGGAGGACCGCGACGATCCGCAGTTCGCCCTGCCGTCACTGATCTGCCTGGAGAGCAGCCAGAACCGGTGCGGTGGCGTGATCCTGCCGCTGGCCTACCTGGCGAGCGTCCGGGCGTTCGCCGGCGAGCACGGCGTCGCGGTCCATCTGGACGGGGCGCGCGTGTTCAACGCCGCCGTGGGTCTGGGCGTCCCCGTCGCAAGAATCGCCGAGCACGCCGACACGGTCCAGTTCTGCCTGTCCAAGGGCCTTTCCGCGCCGATCGGTTCGATGGTCGCCGGCGACGCGGCCTCAGTCGCGAAGGTGCGGCGGCTGCGCCAGATGCTCGGCGGCACCATGCGCCAGGCCGGCATCGTCGCCGCCGCCGGCATCGTCGCCCTGCGGCACCTGGTCGACCGGCTGGCCGACGACCACGCCAACGCCCGGCGCCTCGCCGAGGGCCTGGCCGCGATCCCCGGCGTGACCGTCGACCCGTGGCCGCAGACCAACATCGTCCTGTTCCGGGTCGATGAGCAGCCGGTCGGCGACTTCGTGGCGGCGGCCGCCGCGGCCGGCGTCGCCCTCGGCGGCTTCGGCCACGGGCGGGTCCGTGCCGTGACCCACTCCGGCGTCACCGCCACCGACATCGACCACGCGCTCGACGCGCTCCAGCGGGTGCTCAAGTGACCGGGCTCGAAGTCCTCGAACCGGGCGCCGTGGCGGGCGTCCGGGACTGGGCCGCCGACCAGCGGGAACGGCTGCTCGGCCTGGTCGCCGAGCGGGGCGCCGCGCTCGTACGCGGCCTGCCGGTGAGCGGGCCGGCCGACCTCGCCGCGGTCCGCGATGCGCTGGGGCTCGCCCCGGCCGGGCTCGCCGAGGAGTTCGCGGTCAGGGCCGACCTCGGCGACGGCGTGTACGCGGCGGCCGACTGGCCGGGCGAGCGCGAGATGTGCCTGCACCACGAGCGCAGCTACGGCGTCGAGTTCCCGCGCCTTGTGCTCATGACGTGCACCTTCCCGCCGCGCTCCGGCGGGGCGACCATGCTCGCCGATACCACGGAGGTGCTGCGCGAGCTGCCGGCCGACCTGCTGGACCGGTTCCGCGAGCAGGGGTGGCTGCTGGTGCGCAACTTCCGGCCGCACTTCGGCCTGCCCTGGTCGGCCGCCTACGGCACGAGCGCGCCCGAGGACGTCGAGCGGCTGTGCTCGCAGCGGCGTATCCGCTGCGAATGGCTGCGCGACGGCACCCTGCACACCGTCCAGGCGCGCAGCGCCATCGTGCGGCACCCGGTCGGCGGCCAGGAGTGCTGGTTCAACCAGATCGCGTTCTTCAGCCAGTGGAGCATCGACCCGGTCGAGCGGGACATCCTGCTGTCCACCTTCGGCCCCAACGGCATCCCGTTCAACACCGCCTTCGGCGACGGCGAGCCCCTGACCGAGCAGCAGTTCCGGGCCATCCTCGACGCCTACGACCGCACCGTGCGGCGCGTCCGCTGGCAGGACCGCGATTTGCTCATACTGGACAACATCCGCGTCGCCCACGGCCGCGACCCCTACGCCGGAGCCCGCGAGATCGCCGTCGCGCTCGCCGAGCCGACCCGGGTCGACAGCTGCGCGCCGACCGCCCCGATCGGAGCCGGCGCCAGACGCTGACTCGGGTTAGTCGAAGGTCAGCCGAAGTTCAGCTGCGCGCCGGGCGCCGGCTGGACGCGCAGCGGCAGGCGCCGCGCGAGCTCGCCGTCGAGCTGGATCACGAACTCGTACTTGCCGGCGGCCGGTATCGGCAGGCTGACCAGGTTCGCGGCCAGCGTGACGATCTGCTCGTCGCCGGGCCGGATCCCGGCCGGACGGCCCACATTGAACGCCATCGCCA
>DASSUA010000358.1:0-2926 GCA_035707525.1 Pseudonocardiaceae bacterium | reverse complement strand
TGGGTGAACGCGCTGATCAGCCAGTTCAGGTCGCGCGCTTGTGGGCTGAGGGCGCTCACCGGGGACCCTCCTCCTCGCTCGGGCCGCCGGAGGACGCCGTTGCGGCGGCCGGCCTTCCCCGCTTCGCCGGCTTGGCCGGCTTGGCCGCCGAGGGTTTCGCTCCCCCGGTCTCTGTCGCCGCGGTCTCCATCGCCGCGGGCTTTGCCGCAGCGGGGCGCTGCCGGGCGGTCCCATCGCCGGAGTCCTCGACCTCGGCCCGGTGCACGCCGCCGTAGAACCGGCTCAGGGTGGTGCTGACCGCGCCGGGGTCGGGGGGTTCGCCGCCCGGGGCGTGCCCGGCCGGCGAAGCGCCAGCGGCGCCCGCCTCGGAGGTCGCGAGCCGTGCCATCGGCACCCGGATGGGCAGGCCCTGCGAGCTCGTGCCGCCGCTCACCGGGTCCGCCGGCGGCGGCTGGGGCGCCCGGTCGGCCCGTTCCGGGGCTGCCGGGGCGTCGCCCGCCTGGCGGGACCACCACGAGGTCCCGCTCACCGAGGCGGCCGCACGCTTGGTGCGCCGGGAGCGCCCACCGCCCAGCACATCCTCGGCACGGGTCGCCACCCCGTGCCGCCGGGACGTGCCGGCCCGCCGGCGCCGCGGCGGCGGCACCGCCGCGGACGGCTCCCCAGGCGCATTGGATGGTTCCCCGGGCGCCGCGGCAGCCGCCGGGACCGGGACCGGGGCTGGCGAGACCGGGGCCGAGGTCGATGCCAGGCGGGGCAGGGCCGTCGCGGGGGCGGGCGCCAGCACCTCCTTCGGCAGGCGTACCACGGCCAGCACACCGGTGGCGCGGGACTGCAGCTCGACCCGGATGCGGTGCCGGGCGGCGAGATAGCTGACCACGAACAGTCCCATCCGCTCCGATGCGGCCACGTCGACCGGCGGCGGGGCGGCGAGCAGCGCGTTGGCTTCGCGCAGCGCCTTGTCGGACATGCCGATGCCCTCGTCGGCCACCTGCACCAGCGCCTCGCGCCCACCGTCGAGGGTCTGCCCGGTGATGCGTACCTGGGCGCTCGGCGGGGAGAAGGCGGTGGCGTTGTCCAGCAGCTCGGAGAGCAGGTGGACGATGTCGGCCACGGCGTGACCAACCACGTGCAGGTCACCGGCGATCTCGTGGCGCACCCGGGTGTACTGCTCCACCTCCGCGATCGCCGCGAGCACCACGGAGGGCAGCGCCACCGGCTCACTCCACCGCCGCCCGGTGTCGCTGCCGGCGAGGACCAGCAGGTTCTCGTCGTTGCGGCGCATCCGGGCGGCGAGGTGGTCCAGCCGGAACAGGTTGGCCAACTGGTCCGGGTCGTCCTCCTCCAGCTCGAGGTTGTCGAGCAGCTCCAGTTGGCGCTCCACCAGCAGCTGGCTGCGCCGGGCGAAGTTGACGAACATCGCGTTGACGTTGCGACGCATGGTGGCCTGTTCCACGGCCAGGCGCACCACACTGCGGTGCACCGCCGTGAACGCGTCGGCCACGTCCCCGACCTCGTCCGCCGTGCGTACCGACATCGGTGCGACCTCGATGGCGGGCTCGCCGGCCGAGGGTGCGTTGCGCAGCCGCCTGAGCGCCTCGGGCAGGGCACGCTGGGCGACGTCGAGCGCCTCCGTGCGCAGCAGCCGCAGGGAACGGACCATGCTGCTGCCGATCAGCACCGATGTCATCAGGGCGACGAGCAGCACGAGCAGGATGCCGGCGGTGGCGAGCCCGGTGACCCGCCACCGGGCGGCGCTGAGTTCCTGGGTGCCCTCGACCGCCTCGTTCAGCAGCGTCGCCTCGACCTCACGCAGCAGCTCCAGCTCGCGGGTGCTGTCCGTCCACCACTGCGCCGGCGCGACCGTGCGCGCCGTGCCGCGCACCTGCTCCATAATGGACTGTTCCAGCCGGGCGACGCTGCGGACGGTCTGCCCGCGGACCTTCTCGTCGTACCGGGCGACCTGGTACGGCGTCGCGTCCGCGCGGAACTGGTCGAGCGCTGCCGAGCGCTGCGCGCGCAGGTTGACCAGCTCCTCCAGCTCGGCCGCGCCCAGAGCCGCCTGGCCGTGCAGCACGGCGAACAGCTGTCCACGCACCTGAGCGGAGAGCTCCTTGGCCCGGGCCAGGTCGGCGTAGCCGCGCACCTGGCTGACCAGCCGGGCGTCTGGGGCGGCAGCCGGCTCGGGCAGCATGGCCAGCAACGCGTCGATGGCCCGTGAGTAGCCGTCGAAGACGGCCCGCTGGCGCAGCCACCCCGACTCGGCCCCGATGCGCAGCTGGGCAACGTCGGCCAGGGCCGCACTGGCCCGGTTATATACCTGCCGGTCGGTGCCGGACAGCGGAAGCGAGCGCACCGCCTTGTCCAGCCGCTGCCGCGCGGCGTCTACCGCCTTCCGTTCACCGGAGAACGCACCGGCCAGCTCGTTGGCATCGCGCATGCCCGACCTGGAGTTGATCCGGGCCAACTCCCCGACCGTATGATCCCGCTCCCGCTGCAGCTCGTGGACGAGTCCAGTCACCTCGCGACCGAAGGCGACCTGATCGGCGAAGTTATCCAGGGCGGTAGCGTCGCGTACCGCGGCAGCGGTCTGCACCCCGGCCAGCACCGCGAACGCCGCCGCCGGCAGGACCAGAACCGCTCCGACCTTGGTCCGCACCCGCCAGTTCGCCGGCCGGACCAGGGTAGCCAGCTGCCCGCGACGATGACCGGCGGCCTTGGGCCGCCGGTCATCGCGCGTCGCCTTTTCGGCAGGCCGCGAGGCAGCATCCACCAACGGTCAGACCCTTCCTCGTAGCCGGCCACGCCACAGCGCGCCGTCATTTCAACCAGTCCCGGCAGCGCTGTCAACGGCGCATAGTGTGGCACAGATCATATAGCCCACAACACGCCGTCCGCGGGTTGATCAGCCGTCTACCGGGCGGGA
>DASSUA010000357.1:0-2434 GCA_035707525.1 Pseudonocardiaceae bacterium | reverse complement strand
CACCGGTGCGCCGGCAGAAGCCACGCCACCGGCCCAGCCAACCGTGCCGGCCCAATCCGCCGCTCCGATCCAGCCAACACCGCCAACACCGCCAGCTCCGCCGCCGGCCGCGCCGGTCCCGCCGGCCGCGCCGGTCCCGCCGGCTGGACCGCCAGCGGCCGGAATCGAGTCGCTCGTCGCGGAACAGCTCCAGGTGCTCAACCGGGTCAGCACCCTGCTGGCCGGGCAGCTCGCCGCGCTGAACGGCCGGCCAGCGCCGTCCCAGCCGACCGCACCAGCTGCCACCCAGCCGACCGCCCCGGCTGCCGCAGCTCAGCCACCGGCGGCGCCGCGGCAGCTCGGCCCGGATGTTCGAGGCGCCGCCGCCTCCGGAATGACCGCCGGCGGGCTCGACCCCACGCAGCGGGCGCACCTCGACGCGCTCGTGCAGCGCTACAGCGCCGCCACCGCGAAGTCCAAGGAGGTCGCCCAGCGGTACCGGCAACACCTGGCCGACAGCCGCGCCGTCGTCGGGTTCCGCCGGGCGACCAAGGAGCTGCTGTACCCGCTCGCGGCGCGGCGCGCACGCGGCGCCTACCTGGAGGACGTCGACGGCAACACCTACGTCGACATCACGATGGGATTCGGCGCGCTGCTGTTCGGCCACGAGCCGCCATTCGTCACCGACGCCGTCCGCGAGCACCTGGACCGGGGCCTGCGGCTCGGGCCGCGCAACGAGGAGACCGGGCAGGCCGCGCGGCTGCTGTGCGAGCTGACCGGCCTGGACCGGGCCGCGTTCGCCACCACCGGCACCGAGGCCAACTCGGCCGCCTTCCGGCTGGCCAGGGCGTCCACCGGCCGGGACCTGATCGTCACGTTCGACGGCTCGTACCACGGCCACTTCGATCCGGTGCTCGGCCGGCCGGTGCGCGACGGCGAGCGGCTGCGGACGGTGCCGGTGTCGGCCGGCATCCCGGCCTCGGCGGTGTCGGAGACGCTGGTGCTGGACTACGGCGCCGAACGCAGCCTGGACGCCATCCGCCGCGCCGCGGACCGGATCGCCGCGGTCGTGGTCGAGGTGGTGCCGAGCCGGTTCCCGGACCGGCAGCCGGTCGAGTTCGTCCGCGCGCTTCGGCAGCTGTGCGACCGGCACGGCATCGTCTTGATGTTCGACGAGATGCTGACCGGGTTCCGGCCACACCCGCGCGGCGCGGCCGGCGTGTTCGGCGTCCAGCCCGACCTGGCGACGTACGGCAAGGTGCTCGGAGGCGGCTACCCGATCGGCGCGATCGCCGGCCGCGCGCAGATCATGGACTGGGTCGACGGCGGGTTCTGGCGCTACGGCGACGGCAGCGTTCCCGAGGGCGAGACCACGTTCTTCGGCGGCACCTACATCCAGCACCCGGTGTCGATGGTCGCGGCCAAGGCCGTGCTCACCCACCTGCGCGAGCACAGCCCTAAGCTGCAGCAGCGGCTCACCGCACAGACCGACAGGCTCGCCGGCGAGCTGAACCGGTTCTTCGCCGACGAGGAGTTTCCCCTGCGGGTCAACCACTTCGGCTCGCTGTTCCGGTTCGCCCACCGCGGCAACGTCGAGTTGCTGTTCGCGCACCTGGTACTCGAAGGCGTCCACGTCTGGGAGTGGCGCAACTTCTTCCTGTCCGACGCGCACACCGAGGCCGACGTCGACTTCGTGATCGACGCGGTCCGCAACTCGCTGCACGACCTGCGCCGCGGCGGCTTCTTCCCCGGCGGCGCCGGCCGCCCGGCGGCCGTGACCCGGCGCCGCCCGCGGCCGGTCCTTCGGGAGCCGGCGCCCGCCGCCGCGCCTCCCGTCATCACGCAGCCGGTCATCACGCAGCCGGCCGCCGCGCAACCGGCTACCGCCGCACCGGCGCAAACCACGCCCGACTTCAGCGTGTACTTCTTCGGCGACTACCCGCGGGACGGCCAGCGGGACAAGTACCGGCTCGTGCTGGAGGCGGCGCGGTTCGCCGACCGCAGCGGGCTGCACGCGGTGTGGCTGCCCGAGCGGCACTTCCACTCCTTCGGCGGCGTGTTCCCGAACCCGTCGGTGCTGGCCGCCGCGCTCGCGACGCAGACAAGCCGGGTTCGGCTCAACGCCGGCAGCGTGGTGCTGCCGCTGCATGACCCGATCCGGGTGGCCGAGGAGTGGTCGGTGGTCGACAACCTCTCCGGCGGCCGGGTGGGCATCGGCTGCGCGAGCGGCTGGCACGCCACGGACTTCGTGCTGGCGCCGGAGACCTACGGGCGGCACAAGGAGGCCATGTACGAGGGCCTGGAGACGATCCGCTCGCTCTGGCGCGGCGAGGCGGTCGAGCGCACGGCCGGTAACGGCGAGCGCGTGCGGGTGCAGCTGTACCCGCGCCCGCTGCAGGCGATGCCGCCGTTCTACACCGCGATCGTGGGCAACCCCGACAGCTACCGGCGGGCC